>JAKSCP010000328.1 GCA_022360535.1 Pseudomonadales bacterium
GTCCGGATGTCTCCGGTATTGACGGCGTTAGGGTAGTGATGCCGGTGAATCGTCGAAGCAGTATAGTAAGGGTGTCTGTCAAAGAAATCTTTCAGGGCGGCTCCCTTCATTTCAATGATGCGGACCCTGATGCGGCCGGAGGTGGCTTCCTTGATGCTGCCATTGGGATGGCCGACAGTATAGAAAAAGGCATCGATCCGTTCGTCCTGGAGGAGCCCCGCTGCTTCAACGGCCTTGATGTACTCGGCATTGATGTACTACAAGGACGGGGTTTCGAAAGCAGCGACACATCGACTTCACAACAAGTAGCAATAATCAATCAAGCTTTTGCATCCCAACTTTGGCCAGGTGAATCGCCGATTGGTAAGTCGATCTTGTCGGTCACCAATGGAGTGGAGCGCTTGTTGACAGTTGTGGGAATTATTCCACGCCTTGTTCAAAACAACTCTGACTTGTCCCCGATTAACGAGATCGTCTATCGACCGATTACTCAGGACACACCAGCAGATTTTTTCCTCATTGCCTCCCAACAAGAAGAGATGAACGACAATGAACTGCAGCAGTTAGTCATTCAGGCTGGCAATAGAATCGATGGCTTTATACCCATTAACGATATTCGATCCCTTGCTGACGAAATCGACTCACGCAGCGGCGGATGGGCAATGATCATGGCTATCGGTATTAGTGTTTCTACGGCAACACTCATCCTGGCAACTATCGGTGTTTATACCGTCATAGCCCGAAGCATCACCCTGCAGACACAAGAGATTGGAATCCGTCGTGCCCTGGGTTCCAGCAACTCACAAGTGATATTCCGGTTTTTGAGAAGAGGCAGTTATTTCTTGCTACCAGGGGTAGTGGTGGGTATTGGCGCCGGTACTGTGTATTTGGTCTACGATGATCCCGCTGGTATAGCTAACACCGTGATTGAATACCTGCCAGCTATCGGTAGTTTTGTAGGATTAGTCATGGCATTCGTTATTGTTATGGCTTCTTACTTGCCTGCAAGAAAAGCTGTTGCCATGGAGCCCGGAGATGCATTGCGCTATGAGTAGCTTCAACATAGGTAAAGTGTGATGAATATGTTTAATGACTTTAAGTACTCGTTTCGCCTGTTACGAAAGACGCCGGGATTTACGTTCACCACGCTAGGGGTAATGGCACTAGGACTGTCTTTGTATCTAGCCAGTGCGACGCTAGGCAGAATGATGAGCGATCAGCCACTCCCTTTTCCTGATGGGGATCGTTACGTCAGTCTGAAATCCATAATCTCACCCTCTTTTGTCGATGTTGGGCATAATAATTTCGATCTCTACACCTACAATCAGCTGAAAGAAATTTCTGCAAGCTACTCTGCGCTTGGAGCATTCAACCTGAGCACCGCTGCGCTCAGTTACGAAGAGTCGGTTCGCCAGTATTCCTCGACTCGCATCTCTTCTGAACTATTCAATGCCACTCAGCAGGCACCCGTGCTGGGGCGAAGCTTCACAGATGATGACGCTGTTTCCGGCGCAGGCAGAGTGGCAGTCATCAGCTACACTATCTGGCAAGAATTTTACAATGCTGATCCTGATGTAATTGGCCATACCGACCTCATTGATGGTGAGGTTCACACCATCATCGGTGTTATGCCGGAGGGTTTTCACTTTCCACTTAAACAGGATGTTTGGACACCATTAATCATTTCCGAGGGGATACTGCCCAATCAAGGCATGCCAGTTTCTATTGCAGGTATTCTGGCAGAAGGGATTGATCATGCTGCGGCAGAGCTCGAGCTGAACGCCCTCTATTCCCAGATTATTGAAGACTACCCTGAGAGTTATCGCGAGGCGGAGCACCGAGTCCTGCCCTTCGCTTCATTGAATTGGTCGAAAGCGTCACCCCTCAATGACCTGGCTTTCGTAGTGGAAGCGACCAGTCTGATTATCCTGGCTTTGACTGTCGTCAATCTCTCTTCACTTTTACTTATTCGATCCACTGCAAGACAGACAGAACTGCAAATACGCTCTTCTGTTGGTGCAAATCGATTGCAGCTGAGTAAGCAGGTTCTTGCCGAATCACTCATTATTTGCCTACTGGGTTTCGTATTAAGTCTTCTATTCACTTCCATACTACTTCCAGTCGTTCAGTCGCAAATGGAATACGAAGTGGGACGTCTGGATTTTTGGTTCAACCTGGCGCTGGATTTGGAAGCATTAGCGACAGGCATTGTACTTACTCTGATAATCTGGATCGCTTCAGGATTGCTGGCAGCCTACAGAGCTTACAAGAGTGATTCAGGCCTGACTCTTAACGCTTCGAATAAAGGTGTTACAGGCAGCGGAAGCACGAAAACGAGCCGGGCCATTGTTGTCGTTGAGATGGTTTTTACAAGTTTTCTGCTGGTTTGCTGTGGGGCGGTGATCTATCTCTTCGAGGATTTCGCCGATACTGATTTCGGTTTCTCTACCAATGACTATGTAATCGCTAACGTCCGGCTCGACACACCTGCCTACGATGATACCCAGCGCCAACTGGCTTACCTGGACAATCTGAAAAGAAACATCCAGTCGCTACCGAATACTGTCGCTGCCTCCATCACCACTTCACCCCCGGGGGAAACGGGGGCTAATGGATTCTACGACCTGGATGATCGCGACCTGACCCAGAACGGGCAACTTCCGCCAATGATGAGTATTTGGACGGAACCGGGCTATTTCGAACACTTAGGTTTTCAAATCACTCAGGGCCGGAGTTTTGACAACACGGACACAAGCGACTCTACAGCTGTGGTAATTGTCACCGACCAGTTTGCGGAGACTCTGTGGCCAGATGACACAGCCATCGGCAAACAGATCA
>JAKSCP010000205.1 GCA_022360535.1 Pseudomonadales bacterium
ATCCGAGTTTCCCCGGGCTATCCCCCTCTACTGGGCAGATTCCTACGCGTTACTCACCCGTCCGCCGCTCGACGCCTGGGAGCAAGCTCCCATCGTTTCCGCTCGACTTGCATGTGTTAAGCCTGCCGCCAGCGTTCAATCTGAGCCATGATCAAACTCTTCAGTTCAATCTTAAAAGTGGCCACCTTCTTACTGCTGTCAGTACAACTTAATCTGACAAAGAAAACGACCACTGAAAATGTGCTCAAAATTAACAAACTACTGCTGGTATCTGTTTCCTCTCCTTGTGGGAGTGGAAATAGACATAAGCTTAATAAATAAATTAACGCAGTTGCTTACCTTGAGTGATCCTAGAGCTTCCAACTTAATGTTGGAGGCCTGGACCTAATTGCTTAGATCCCATCACCACAACAGCAAGCACCCACTTCTATTACTTGATTTACTTTTTAAAGAGCCAAAAAATCCCCCTGCCCATCGACAGAGAGGCCGCGTATTATACGCGCTTAAAGTCCCTTGGCAAGGGATTCTCAGAGATTTTTTTACGGTACTGAAACATAGCAAAAACTCACGAATTTCGTGATATTTTTTGCATAAAAATCAGTCAATTTTCAGTAAATGGAACAGCTTCTTTCCGCGCTTGAGAATGAAGTACTTTCCATGTAGTGCCTGGGCCCCTGAAAGGGTCGCTTCCACGTCGCTGACCACCTGCCCATTCACTGCCACAGCGTTATTACCGATGAATTCGCGAGCCATTTTGTTGGACTTGGCCAGCTCAGTTTCCACCAGGGCCTCCACAATGCCTGGATTCCCACCACTGTGGGTACAGGGCAATCCATCCAGCTCCAGTTGCTGCAGATCCTCTGCAGATAAAGAAGCAATGTCACCAGAGAACAGAGCGCTGCTGATGCGCTTGGCGGCGTCCACACCTGCTTTTCCATGCACCAGCTCAGTGACTTCTGCTGCCAGAATGCCCTGCGCCTCCGGGCGGCCCTGGGCTTCCCGGTCGCTACGCTCAATTTCCTCAATATCTCGCGGCGAGATAAAGGTGAAAAAGCGCAGGTAGTTGTAGACATCAGCATCTGCCACGTTGAGCCAGAATTGATAGAAGGCATAAGGCGAAGTCATATGGGGCGAAATCCAGATCGTGCCGGACTCTGTCTTGCCGAACTTGGTGCCATCGGCCTTGGTCACCAGCGGCGTGGTAGCGCCGTAAACCTGGGCCTGGTGCAGACGCCTGGTTAAGTCGATGCCGCCAGTGATATTGCCCCACTGGTCGCTGCCACCAATCTGCACGGTGCAGTTATAGCGCTTGTAGAGTTCAGAGAAGTCAAAGGACTGCAGCAGCATATAGCTGAACTCGGTAAAGGAAATGCCCTCTCCCTCCCGCTCAATGCGCTGCTTCACCGATTCTTTCTGAATCATGGCATTCACAGAAAAGTGTTTGCCCACGTCCCGCAGAAAGCCGAGGACGCTGTAGTCCTGCGTCCAATCCAGATTATTGGCGAGCACTGCTGAATTTTCCCCACAATCGAAATCCAGGAACTGGCTGAGTTGAGGCTTTAGCCTTTCCACCCATTCTTCCACCACGTCCTCGGAATTAAGACTGCGCTCATTATCTTTGAAACTGGGATCACCGATTAGCCCGGTGGCGCCACCTACCAGCGCGATCGGCTTATGACCAGCCATCTGATAGCGCTTGAGCACCAATAACGGAACCATGCTGCCCACGTGCAGGCTTTCTGCTGTCGGGTCAAACCCACAGTAAATGGTGCGTGGGGCAGTATTGAGGTGCTCACGTAGTTCATCACCGCCCGCCAGTTGCACCAGCAAGTCTCGTGACTCCAAATCTTCAATGATGTCCAAAGATGGAACCGCCATAAGGGCATTGAATCCTAAGTAATTTTTGTAATTTGCCGACCCAAGCAAGAGAAACTGCACTCGGGAAATGCGATAAAGGGCGCAGATTTTACACCAAAGGACTGAAATTCGGGCAAATCCCGCTAGGAAAGAGGAATGCTGTTGCTATAATTCGGCGCTCTCACTGCAAGTGAGTGCCTATGGAAGGCATCGTTGTACAGTAGTTATGGACATCATAGAAATCTTCAAGCAGTACGCTCAGCGTTATTCCCAACTGTTCCCGCGCGAGCATCTCTACACGGCAATTGGCCTGGCTGTGGCTCTGGTCGTGCTGCTATTAATTCCCGGTGATGACAAGGGGGCAGCTGTCCCAAATCAGTCTATCTCTGTTCCGGTTGAACTCTCCACGGTTGAAGACGAATTAGAAGAAGCCACAACTGCATTTGAGCTCTCCGACTTCGTCGTTATGGAAGAGGAATCAGAACCCGCGCCGGAGTTTGTTGACGAGATTATCTGGCGGAACATCGAGGTTCAGAGCGGCGACAGCATCTCAACCATTTTTCAGAAAGTGGGCCTCTCTGACCAGGATATGTTCCAACTTCTTAACAGTAGCGATGAAGCCAAGATCCTCGATCGCATTTACCCAGGCTATCAACTGGATTTCAAAATTCCCGAACAGGGCGAGTTGGAACAGCTGCGTATATTGAAGAATCCATTGGAAGGTGTGCTCTTCACTCGCAGTGACAACGGCTATACCGCCGAAACTATCCTCAAGGAAGCACAGCTTCGCCAATCGTTTAAGGTTGGCACTATCGCTGACAGTTTGTTCATGGCGGGACAGCAAGAGCAAATTCCAGCCGTACATATAATGGAGATGGCTAACATCTTCGGTGGCGTTATCGACTTCATTCTCGATCCCCGCCAGGGAGATCAGTTCAGCATTCTTTATGAAGAGAAGTATCTGGACGGCGAATTCATCGGCACGGGTGAAATTCTCGCAACCCAATACGTGAATCAGGGAACAACCTATACAGCAGTGCGCTATATAGATGAAGAAGGAGAGATCGGATACTACTCACCGGAAGGCGAAAGTATGCGTAAAGCGTTTCTACGTAATCCACTCGACGTCTTTCGCATCAGCTCCAATTTCAATCCCCGTCGCCGCCATCCAATCCTCAATACCATTCGTGCCCACAAAGGCACCGACTATGCAGCGCCCACTGGCACTCCAGTTCGTGCGACCAGCGATGGTCGAGTAACCTGGGCGGCACGCAATGGCTCTTTCGGCAACCTGATCGTGTTAAAACACTCCGGAGAATTCGAAACCAAATACGCCCATCTATCACGCTATGCGGTGAAGAAAGGCGAGCGAGTCAGACAAGGCCAGGTGATTGGCTACGTTGGCGCGACTGGTGGCGCGACCGGTCCCCATTTGCACTATGAATTCCTGATGGGCGGCACCCATCAGAATCCACGTACTGTGCACAACAAACTACCCAAGGCGAAGGCAATCGATAGCGCCGAGATGGACCGCTTTCGTAGCGAGACCGCCAGCTTGCTGGAACAATTCAGCAACTTGAACAATTCGCTGTATCTGACTATAAATCAGCCAAGCGCAGACTAAACAACCCTCGGGTTAATCCCATGCCGACATCTCACCTTTACGTTGGGCTGATATCCGGCACCAGTGTCGATGGTGTCGATTGTGTTGTGGTTGATTTAAGTAATGAGCAACCACAACTATTGGCTGCCAACACGTTCCCACTACCAGACAATCTACGCGAAGACGTATTGCGGCTTTGTCGGGGCGAAAACATTTCGCTATCTGAACTCGGCGAGACCAATATCGCTCTGGGTAAAGAATTTGCGATCGCCGCTAACAGCTTGTTGGCGACCAGCAACCTTTCACCACAAGACATTGCCGCCATAGGTAGCCACGGCCAGACAGTCTGGCATGAACCCGATAGTGACTTTCCCTTTACCCTGCAGTTGGGCGACCCCAACACCATCGCTCAGCAAACTGGCGTTACTACTGTTGCCGATCTACGCGGCAGAGACATGGCCGCTGGCGGACAAGGTGCGCCGCTTGCCCCTCTGTTACATCGCGCAGTTTTTCGATCAGACTCAAGTAATCGCGCAGTAGTGAATATTGGCAGTATCAGTAATATCACCATACTGCCCACAAACAGCGTGTGTCTTGCTTACGACACTGGGCCGGGCAATGTACTGATGGACTATTGGATAAACAAGCATCGCGGTGAAAAATTCGATGCGGATGGCAATTGGGCAGCGCAAGGAAGAGTCATCGAAAACTTACTCGCAGCCCTAATGAAAGAAGAATATCTAGCGCGACCTGCTCCCAAGAGCACAGGTCGTGAGTTATTCAACGCAAGCTGGTTAGAGCAAAAGCTGCACGAAGTCGCCGATGACGTTGCCCCGGAAGACGTGCAGGCCACCTTGCTAGAGTTCACAGTAGTTTCGATTGTGCAGCAAGTGAATAGTTATGACGTGGAAGAATTGTTCGTGTGCGGCGGCGGTGCGCACAACAAAACACTGATGTCGGCCTTGCAGGAAAAACTGGCACCAATAAGTGTGGCTTCAACCTCTGCGTTAGGAATCGATCCGGATTGGGTAGAGGCAATCGCATTCGCCTGGATGGCGAAGCAATCAATCGAAGGGAATCTTGTGGATAGCAGGCCGTTCACCGGGGCTTCTGCCCCAATTCTATTGGGAGGAATCTTCCGCGCCTAGCCTGCTTGCCTAGATTGTAAAGGAAGCACCACAGCCGCAGGTGGTTGTCGCCATGGGGTTGTCGACGACGAAGCGCGAACCTTCCAGGCCTTCCATATAGTCAATCTTCGCCCCTACCAGGTATTGATAACTGAGGGGATCGACGATGAGTTCGGCACCTTTGTTTTTGATTACTGTATCGTCTTCCTTCACATCATCGTCGAATGAAAATCCGTACTGAAATCCAGAGCAACCGCCGCCGGTGACGAACACCCGCAGCTTGAGCTTGTCATTCCCTTCTTCCGCAATCAGGTTGTGCACCTTATCGGCGGCATTATCGGTGAATGTCATGATGACCGGTTCTGCTGTTTGAACTACTGACATAACGGCTCTCTACACGCGTACTTCTCTATATATTGGGCCGTGCTGGCTGTTTCCAACACCTGGCGACAAATAACTTAGGAAATTAGTCGGGTATTATAGCCCAGAATTGGAGCGAGAACACCCCGCCGCGAAAACCCGGTCTGGCTGCCAGGAACCAGATTGCCTGCTACCATCTCAGCTTGCTTGCCACGCAGCCGATACCTGGGTCATGCATCAATCTCGCTCTCTTTACCTCTCCTTATTCCTGATTGCAGCAACTACATTCGTCTGCTTTTACCCTGTGCTGGAAGGAAACTTCACGCATTGGGATGACGATGTTTACGTTTATGCCAACGACAGGGTAAGAGATGGGTTGAGTCTCGAAAACACACTGTGGGCCTTCCAGACCTTTACGATCGATAACTGGCATCCTCTCACCTGGCTGTCCTACATGCTGGATGTGGAGCTGTCCGGCGTCTCAGCTACTCAGATGCACTTAACCAATCTTCTGCTGCACATCGGCAATTGTGTGCTGTTGTTTTTGTTGCTGCTAAGGTTTTTTGGAACGCCGGCTGCGTTAGTTGCTACTCTGGTTTTCGCGATCCATCCCTTACACGTTGAGCCTGTGGCCTGGATCTCTCAACGAAAAGAAGTGTTGAGCTTCTTCTTTTTACTGTTAGCCACGCACACTTACATTACCTACAAGCAGAAGAACCTAAGGAAACACTATATAGGTTCAATTATTGCGTTTTCATGTGCCTTGATGGCAAAACCGATGGCTGTTTCATTTCCAGTGTTAATCATTCTACTGGACTATTGGCCATTAAACCGTTGGCCAGACTTTCGCGATATAAAACAAATAAAAACCTACATGCTGGAAAAAATTCCATTTGTAGTTTTGTCCGCAGTAACCTGCTTGCTCACGATACTCGCCCAGTCGTACGCATTGGCTCTCACTACTAGTATCGGAGTAAGTGGGCAGTTATTCATAACGACACTCGCCTACGTAGAATACATCAAGCTGTTTCTCTACCCCGCCAACCTGGCTTTCTTTTATCCGCTGCCTCCCTACGAGATAGGGATGTATTTCTGGCTATGCCTGTTGAGTCTGATAGCTGTGTCTTTCGCTTCGATTCGATGGATGAAGAAGTTTCCCCACTTATTTGTCGCCTGGTGGTGGTATGTCATTGCCCTGTTGCCAGTCATCGGCATTCTCAAGGTCGGAGCACAATTTGTGGCGGACCGATACACCTATGTGCCTTTTACCGGCATAGTCATTGCATTGGCATATCTCTTTGACAAGCTTTCTGCAGATAAGCGCTTTGGTTACTTGCTCAAAGCAGGCTCCGCTGCTGTCCTGCTGTTATACAGTTTGATTAGCTACAACTACGCCCGGGTTTGGAAAGATGACATATCGCTATCAACTGCGGCGATCCGTCAGAATGCAGACAACCCGGTTGCCTACTTCGTATTACACGAGGGCGTTCAGTCTTTCGTATTGCAACAACTTCTCGAAACACTTTCAGAGGACACCCAGTGCGTTGAAGGTGATGTGAATGTACTTGTGGGCTTTTCCCAGTCGAGCATTGATTGTCTGCAAGAAGAAGCTACTAAATCACCATTACACAATCTGTTGTTGGCAATTCATTATCTGCGTGTGAATGAGAACGAAGTGGATGAATCTTTGCTGGCTGCCGAAGCAACTGACGATCTGCGAATCCGAAACTCCGCCATCCTTATCGCCGCTGTACATCAGGTCAGAAACAACGATCTTGAAAAGTTGCCGGAAACCATTCAACAACTTGATCTGCTGCCAGACGACGGCCTAAGGTCGTTAGCCCTGTTCCTGTGCTATTACCAGCAAGGAGACATAAGCCTCGCTAACACTCATGTAAATGAAGGTCTAAGAGAGTTCTCGATCTAGTCTTGCTTCAAAGACTTCTGATCGAAAGGTAGTTTGCGTTTTTCGTTACTTATACGTTTGGTATCAACATGGTTTGAACCGATGTGCATAAGGTTACCGTTTACTTCCGAACCCATGACCATTTCGATCAGGTTGTAGTAAACATTGCCGACGACGACAGCTTTGGCCGCCAGCTCGATGTGGGTGGCTGAGCGTACATCGCCCTGCACCAGGCCATTAATAATGGCGGAAGGCACACAGATCTCGCCCTCAACCGCTCCCTTCTCGGCGACACGAATCAAGGCCTTGGAATCGTCTTCGGCGTAGATATTGCCCTTGACCCGCCCCTCGATAATCAACTCACCGCTGAAATGAATGTCTCCAACAATTTCCGTTGTCTTTGACACCAGGGTGTGGGCGTCAGAAGAAGATGTGCGGCTGTCGTCTTTTCCACCAAACATGATTCTTTTCCTTGTGTTGTTTCCTTTATTACTCGTCTTGGACGACCCAGCTGAAATCCTGGTTTACTGTTTTCTCTACGGGCTCAATAGAGATAGCTGCAATCTGTATACGATCTGGCTCGAATCCCTCTGGAAGCGCCAGTTCACCCTCTATATTCTGAAAATACTTAAAGCGTAATCGTATATCGAGCTGATCCTCATCTTCGGAGATTTCTCTCAATGGATAGATCACTTGCTCATCGTTCTGTGTACCGATCAGATTGACATTCACATGGCCCGTTAGAAAC
>JAKSCP010000332.1 GCA_022360535.1 Pseudomonadales bacterium
GTAGTGAAGGTGCCTTCGTAAACATATTCAGACTCGGCGAAGGCGGCTTCCAGATCACCGTAAGCAACTGTTTGCTGAGGCTCGGCTGTTGGCTCATTACCTGCGCGGAAACTCGCTACCTGGTCTGCGGACCACTTTTCTGTAGCGAAGCCCTGACGGAATACAAACGTATTGTTGTCACCTGGATAACCATTGGGTCCACCTTCGGCAAGGCTGTCCAGTGGATCCAGCACGAACGGTAAACGTTCAAAGGTGACGTCGATCATGGAGATCGCAGTCTCTGCAGTTTTCTCATCCACTGCAGCAACCGCCAGAATAGGTTCGCCAACCAGAGTAGGTTCGTTGGTGAGAATCTTCAGTCCGGTGCTTTGCGGTTCACCTTCTGGGTAAACATCGTCAGCAGTGAGAATGCCTAGCACTCCATCCATCGCCAGCGCTGCGGAGGCGTCGATATCTAGCACGCGGGCGTGGGGAATTGGACTGGTGAGAAGACGCGCATAGACCATTCCTTCGCGAGAATAATCTTCGGCGTACTTGATACGGCCTGTGACCTTACCCGTGACATCGGGTGGCACGAAATCTTTACCAATATGCATATAAGCCATGATGATTCTCCTATGCCAACTCAACAGCGCGCATCACGCCGTCGAGATATGAATCATACGAACCGCAACGACAGATGTTGCCGGACATGGCCTGTCTTGCTTCTTCGCGGGTTGGGTTGGGGTTCTCTCTGAGCAAACCAACCGCCGCCATCACCTGTCCTGGTGTGCAGTAACCACACTGAGGTGAAAGCTGTTCCACGAAAGCCTGTTGCACTGGATGCAGATCGCCGTTGGCAGACTCCAGGCCTTCAACGGTTTCGATGCGGCCATTCTTCATAGAATGGGTCAGCACAGAACAAGCGTAAGTTGGAACGTCGTCTACCAACACGGTACAAGCACCACATTCGCCGCGGTTGCAACCGAGCTTGGTGCCAGTAAGGCCGAGCTTATAACGCAAGGTAGAAGCCAGGGTTTCCTGAGGAGCTACATCAACGCTACGCATCTGGCCGTTGACGTTGATTCGAATCAGACGTTCTACCGCGCCGGCGGGTCGGTCCTGGCCATTGGCCGCATACCACATACCGGTAGTAGTCGCCGCTGCACCCGAGGCTATTACACCTTTGATGAAGCGTCGTCGGGTTAAGTTAGGATTCACGGGTTGTCGCCTCCGTAAAAGTGGGATTACAAAAACTGTTTAGGGATTGCCTACTTGTTGTTCTTATTGTTTTTTTTGTCGTTGCGATTTGTCGCGTTTATCGAAATTTTCGTATTTTTCAGGTCTTTCTCGTGCGTGATCTAAATGAGAATTATTTGCAATTAGATCAATGTGTTGCACATTAGCACCGCCAGCTAGAGTAAATCACCCTCTGCTTTTTAGCAAGCAAGCCACTTCTCCTGACAGCCAGAGTTTTTGCTCGCTTCAGCGATTTTGAAAGGGCAATTTGTCCCTACAAATCGCATTGATTTTTACTGTGATTTTGACGCCGATTCAGCAATTGAATTTCCGCTTTTGAGTAGATTTTCAATCCAGATCAGCACACTCAAACCCAAACTTCTGCCAACGAAAACCAAGGTCAGATTTACCAGGAAAATTTTCCTGGTACGGTTGGCAAACAAATTTCGAGCAGGAAACTGACCCCGATTTGCTCAATTTTTAAACAACTAGCAATTGACAATATATTGGCATAATTTGGTGCAGTGATATTACACAACTGCAAAGAAAACAGTCACTTATTGAACCGAAGAATCTTCGGCAAAGCCCGCAAACCTTGACATATTCTTCATGAATGGTATGTTGACCGGCCCTCCTGAATGCCCCTAGCGACGCAGTTTTAGGAGAGAAGTAGAACACACTACGCATCGCCCTTTCGGGCCAAATTCAGCAGCGTTACGTGATCAGACCCGAGAGGCAAAGTCATCGACGGGGTGGGAAGTAACGGTATTAAAAAATAGAAAAAGAACTGAATAGAGAATTTAGAGAGAACACCTGAATCCATGAGCGACCAGCAGTACCGTCTGAAGTTTGGCTTTCCAGAAAAGACCGGCCTCTATGATCCGGAAAACGAGAAAGACTCCTGCGGAGTAGGCTTCGTCGCGAACATCAAAGGCGTGCCCAGCCATCAAATCATGCTGGACGCCTACCATCTGAATTCCCGCATGGATCACCGCGGTGGTTGTGGCTTCGAAGCTAACACCGGTGACGGCGCCGGCATACTCATGGCGCAACCCCATAGTTTCTTTCAAAAGGTCGCCAAAGATGAATTTGATGTCGATCTCCCCAACGCAGACAGCTATGCGGTAGGGAACATTTTTCTTCCCCAGATAGAAGAAGAAAGAAAACATTGCAAAGAAGTTATCAATGAGATCGTAGCGGAAGAAGGCCAACAGTTAGTCGGTTGGCGCGAAGTACCAATAGATGCAGTGCATGCAGATGTCGGTCCTGCTGCGTTGATGGCGCAACCTTTTATCGAACAACTCTTCATCTCTGCGGCGGCAGGTCTCGATCAAGACGCGTTCGAACGCAAGCTCTACATTATTCGCAAGCGTTTCTCCCATCGACTGCGCAACGATGAAAAGATGGTTGAGGCGAAACAGGTTTACGCCTGCAGTTTGTCTACCAAGGTAATTGTCTACAAAGGCATGCTTACGCCGGGGCAACTGTTCCCTTTTTATAAGGATCTGACTAATCCGGCTTTTGAGACGCACCTGGCCATGGTGCATTCCCGCTTCAGCACCAATACCTTCCCATCATGGGACCGTGCGCAACCGAATCGTTTCATGAGCCACAACGGCGAGATCAATACCTTACGCGGCAACGTGAACTCCATGGTGGCACGACAAGGAAAAGTGGCAACTGACGCCTTTGGTGACAAGCTGGAATCAATTTTTCCTGTTATCGACTCCGACTGTTCCGACTCAGGCAGCTTCGACGCGGTACTGGAATTCCTCTTGCTGTCCGGTCGTTCTCTCGCTGAAGCCACCATGATGATGATTCCCGAGGCCTGGCAGTCTGATAAGAACATGGCGCAGGAAAAGAAAGATTTTTACGAATACCTCTCGGCTTTGATGGAGCCCTGGGACGGCCCGGCTTCCATCGTGTTTTCAGACGGCCAGTACATTGGCGCAGTGTTAGATCGCAA
>JAKSCP010000187.1 GCA_022360535.1 Pseudomonadales bacterium
CTGGATGCGTCAGCATGCGCTTCGTAGATGGCATCGGTGAGCCGACCGCAGAGTACCCAAAGAATCCCAATGGATCTCCTAATGGTATAACCGGGATCACTTCCACCGATGGGCGCGTCACACTCATGATGCCCCATCCCGAGCGCGTGTTTAGAGCCTGCCAAAACTCCTGGCATCCGGATGATTGGCAGGAGGATGCGCCCGCGATGCGCTTGTTTAGAAACGCAAGGCGCTGGTTAGACTAAGCATGAATGAAATGTTGGTCAAAATTGAATTCTATGTACCAGAAACCCATCTGGAAGAAGTAAAGCACGCCATGTTTGCAGCAGGAGCAGGTAGAGTTGGCGACTACGATTGCTGCGCGTGGCAAACCCTAGGCCAAGGGCAATATCGCCCGCTCGCTGGTAGCCAACCCTATCTTGGTGAACAAGATAAAGTAGAGACCGTCGCGGAATACAAAGTCGAGATGGTTTGTCTAAGGACGCTTGCGGATGCAGTAGTGGAGGCCATGAAGACCGCCCACCCCTATGAGGAAGTGGCTTACTCAGTTATACGGACAGAGGATTGTTGAAGACATTCGTCGGCCAAAGAAATACTAGCGACAGTATTGTTGCTGCTTGGCATGGTTTTGCTCTTTGACGATTGAGTCGTCGCTGCTCGGGCTCGGCGCGAAATGGTTGCCTCTGATACTCCAAGGGCGCTGGCGGTCAGTTTCTGATTGCCCTGGTAGTACTCCAAGACGTGCTCTACTACCAGGCCCTCAAACTCTCGCATCATTTGCTTCAGATTAATCGGTTGCTGGGTGCTCGGATCATCGTTGATTGCTATGCAGGTGGTGACCTGATTCATAATCTTTTTGTGCAGTCTGCGTTCTTTTGTGAATGGTATAAAAGTCAACAATCGGAAAAGCCGGCTCTTCTCTTCCGCATAGACCAGGATGCCCAACATCAAGGTGAATCCAAGGGATTGGAATAGAGAAGAGGTAACCTGCAGTCCTATCGCCTGAAACAGCACAACAGACACACCGACTGATGCAGAGGGAATCGTTGCTATTAGGATTACTAGGCAGCGTGCTCGTGACAGGTTGTCACCAAGTTTCAGCATGCCTCTAACCAGAATGGTCAGCGCCGTAGCTATACCCCCAAGAAAGTAAAGTTGGAAAATCCAGTATCTATCGCCTGGTATCTTAGTAAATGTAAATCCATTGGGTTCAATGTCGGCAATCATTCCGCGATCGAAAATTATGCTTATAACCAAATAGCCCAACATTACATTGAGAAACGTCTTGAGCTTCGATAAATCTTTTCCTCCTGCTGCATTTTCGAGGGCGATACATAAGTAGGCGTGAACTACGAATACGATGCTGCAGTAAGCGAGTAGGAATAAGAGGAAATAGGTGTCCCTCGAATAAACACCGTCCAGACCAATGAGTTCGACCAAGTTCCATATGAAAACCGCGACAAAAAACGTGAGCAGGGCAAAATTTTCAGTCGTTAACGATTTTTGATAGCGAAAGAAGATTGTGATCTTCAAACAGATCGCAACAAAGGATGGTAAGAGAATTAATTCCAATTCAGTCAGTCCTGCTTCAATCGTTCTAAGTCTTAGTCGACCGGTCGAAGTCTTCGATAACCCGAAATCCAATTTTCGGAATTCAATAACGAACGAACGGCCCAGTACTTCTCCAATTCAGCATTTTAATGCTGAAGCGAAGAGATACTGTGAAACAGTTATCAGCGAATCGTAGGATGGGTTCTTACAAACTGCTTTCTTTTTCCTACAAATATCAGAGTACTAGGCCAATCTGGCTTATAGAGAGCCCGCTCCCAGTACCTAAGATAAGAATTCGATCCCCTTCCTTTGATCCCGCTAAATCGAGGGTAACAGGAATCGATGCACTTGTTAAGTTCCCATAGTCTTCATAAGTCACTGGCGCTTTAGCAATATCAACTTCCGCAATCTCTGCGCAGCGTTCATGGGGCTTTCGACCCGCTTGGTGACAAATTAAATAGTCAACGTCTTCAGGTTTCCAATTCAGTGCTTTGTAAGTACCTGATATTAGTGACTTATGCATATAAAGTCCGGCGGCGGATATCTTTTCCATCAGCATCTGACCCGTCCGTTTGCCTTGCTCATCGAATTTGTAATAGCAAAGCTCTGCGAAACGGCCTTCGCTGGCAAACCGATAGGCTTTCACCCCGGAATCGTCTGAGGCTCTTTGCAAAATTACAGCCCCGCCAGCGTCTCCAGTAGTTAAGCCTCCGACTTTGCCGCGGAAATTCTCTTCGGTGGGGTTCTTGTTGATATCGGCAATGCAGTCTTTGGCTACCTGGCTTGGCACCTCTCCAGTTACCACCAATACGTTTTCGGCGGCACCTGTGGCAATCATGGCATCACCAACAGACATGCCATTTGTAAATCCGTGACAAGCATTGGTAACGTCTAGGCAGGCAGCATTCTTACAGCCCAGTTCTCGCTGTACTCGGTGGGATGTTGCCGGTTCCACCCAATCTCTATCAATGCCGCAATAGATCACCATCCCAACGTCAGTCGGTTCTATCTCACTTTTCTCCAGCGCTTTGCGACCTGCTTCAATCGCTAGGTCGGAAGGTTTGGCGGTTTCAATTGCGAAGCGTCGTGATCTTATGCCGGTAAGTTGGGTGAGCCAGGTATTGGGAACGCCAAAACGCTTTTCGGATTGAATTTCGTCCATCAAGTCTTCTGAGGCAACTTCTATATCGGGTAGATAAGACCCGATAGCAACGATACGAGAGAAGCCTGTCATATTCATAAGCGCACCTACTATTTTCCCCGGCAGTTTCAGCTAATGCTGAAAAATCATTATCTCTGTCTACGACCTAAAATGGAAAGTGAATTCGGAAACAGAATTTGATCCTTCACTTACTGAAAACTTCAATGTTTCAAGAATGAAATTCGACAATAACTACCAGAAATTGAATTCATCTCAAATAGTTAATTGTTTGTAGGATTTAATCCTACATAGAGACCAGAATAATGCGATAAGTTGTATGGAAACCTCGTTCACGAAGAAATTTCGCATGTGGAGATGTAATTGCAGAGTAAGACC
>JAKSCP010000038.1 GCA_022360535.1 Pseudomonadales bacterium
AGCAATGGCATCAGTGCTTCCGCGATCACCAAAGCTACCATTGTGGCAAACAAGGTCAGCAGAATAGACTCACCCAGGAATTGGAAGATTAACTCCCCGCGTCGAGCTCCCAATGTCTTTCTCATGGCGACTTCACGGGAACGTTGGCTAGCTCTAGCCACGGTCAGAATCATGAAGTTGATTGCACCAATCAGCAGCACCAATACTGATATGGAAGAAAAGATCAGGATTGTAAGACGGGTGCCGCTAACCTCGGGCACAGTACGCCCGTCAAGTCTGATATTGGTAACCGGTTGTAGTTCGAAACTGATGATCTCGCTGGCATCTTCCAGGCCCTGAATACCAAACCCTTGTGGAATAACGATGTTTTGCGCGGTGAACTCAGGGAACTGTGACTCCATAATTGCCCGGTTGTTTTCGCTCTCAATGAGCAAGAAGGTATGCATCGATTGGGAGAACCAGTTGTTGAAATAAGTGGGCTCTCGCTGAAATTCTGTTTCATCCAGCAGCGTTACAGCGGGTAGCGATAACATCGTGTTATCTGGGGTTCGATATACCCCGGTGACGCGATAGTCCTTAGTGGTTTCTCCGCGAACCATCGTCAATATTTCGCCTACTGCAGACTCATTGCCGAACAGTCGAATCGCCAATTCGTCACTGAGTGCGATACTGTTGGTGTCTTGCAATGTGTCAGTGATGCTTCCGGACATCACTTCCAAATCAAACAAGTCATTGAATTGCGGGTCTACCCATATAATTTCTTCATTGAATGCGTTGTTAGCGATCTTGATGTCCACATCGATAGGCAGGGTGCGAGTGGCGGCTTCGTACTGGCCCCGGAAAAAACTATCCAGGCTTGGCAAGGCTCGGCCCGGCACCCAACCGGCGGTCACCGGCTCCTGATTCGGTATGCTGAATGTCATATTCAGCCGATAAAGAGAACCGGCATTGGACCAGTGTTGATCATAAGAAAGCTCATCCCGAACAAACAAAGTGATCAGAACGCAGGCTGCCAAACCAACGGCCAGGCCAAAGATATTGATCAGGCTGTAGAGTCTGTTTTTCCACAAACTGTTTAACGCGGTTATTAAGTAATTTTTTAGCATGATGTCATTTAGTTAATAGCGGAGTTTATGGATCTGTCATACAGTGATTAAAGAAATTTGGACTCCCCTTGCGCTACTTCCAAATCTATTCGCTGATTTTCTGTAATTACAGCCCCATCCAAAAAGTTAATAATGCGTTGTGCAAAATCAGCATGAGAGGGACTATGGGTTACCATAATGATTGTTGAGCCTTCCTGATTAAGTCTTTGCAGCATTTCCATTACTTCCTGACCATTGGCGGAATCCAAGTTACCTGTAGGTTCGTCAGCAAGAATAAGGCCTTGGTTACCAACGATGGCTCTGGCCACCGCAACTCGTTGTTGCTGTCCACCAGAAAGCTGGCTGGGCATATGACCAGACCGATGGGCAATACCAATTTTGTCCATTACTGCATTAACGCGGTCACGGCGCTCTGCCGCTGTAATACCATGGTAGAGAAGTGCCAACTCAATGTTCTGAAAAACTGAAAGCTCTTCAATTAGATTGAACGATTGAAAAATGAAACCGATATTGTGTTTGTGAATATCACTTAGCTTTGATTCATCGTAGGCAGCGACGTCTTCGTCGTTGAAAAAGTAGTTTCCCGAATCGGGTGTATCCAGCATACCGATTACATTTAGCAGAGTTGATTTTCCACATCCGGAGGGACCCATGATTGCAACAAACTCACCTTGCTGAATCTCAATGTTGACACTATCGAGCGCGGTGGTTTCGACATTATCCGCTCGGTAAGTCTTTACAATATCGTGCAGTTTGAGCATTCGTTCCTCTCCATTGCTGTTCCCCAATCTCTATTCCCGACTACTTTGCTGGCAGCCTGATATGCATCTGCCAATTCACATTTCCAACATTGCTTGGTTGTGTCGTCTCCATGACATGGACGCAACTAACGCGAATAGGTAACCGAATTTATTTTTACTCCGTCTACTTAGAAGGCAGCCCCAGAACAGCTTTCTTTCTCCTTTATAAGTAGCGCAATACCCATGCCAGACACGTAACTCATTAATATCTCGCGCTTTTTGAGAAGAAGCTGTTATGGATTGGCATTCCAACTGTACATTAATGAACACTTTTTGTACGTTATCGTACAGTTTAACAAGCAAAGGATCTGCCCATGGCAGCGCAAAAAGCCAAGCTCCTTATAGTGGACGACGATCAGGACATCCTGGTTGCCGCCAAGTATCTGTTGCTACGGCATTACACCGATGTGGTGGTTTGTGATCGGCCCGAAGGTATTCCCAAGTTGATGGAACAACACAACTTCGATGTGATCCTGCTGGATATGAATTTCCACCCTGGAGATTCCGATGGCGGAGCTGGTTTCTCCTGGCTGGCGAAGATATTGCAGATCAAGCCTGACTCCGTGGTTATCACTATCACCGCTCACGGCAGTGTTGAAGTAGCAGTAGAAGCAATGAAAAGAGGAGCGACCGATTACGTTGCCAAGCCATGGGACAATCAAAAGTTATTGGCAACTGTGTCTGCGGCAATGCAACTAAGTCAGAGCCGCAACGAAGCGGCTCAGCTCCGTCACAACAATAGGGCGCTAAGAGAGGCCAGCACTCGCAACAGTGACACTATTCTGGGGAACAGCCCAGCTATTCGACAGGTTATGAATTTGATCAATCGGGCCGGCCCGACCGACGCCAATGTTCTAATACTTGGAGAAAACGGCACGGGGAAAGAATTGGTGGCGATGGAGATTCATCAACAATCTAAACGCAAAGATAATGTATTTATTTCCGTGGATATGGGTGCCATTACGGAATCTCTTTTCGAATCAGAACTGTTCGGCCACGTTAAAGGGGCGTTTACAGGAGCAAAAGATAATCGGGTAGGTTATTTGGAAGCTGCAAATTCAGGAAGCCTCTTTCTTGATGAAGTTGGAAATCTCCCATTACATCTACAGGCGAAACTGTTATCTGTCCTGGAAAAAAGAGAAGTATCACCCGTGGGGGCAACTACTTCGTCAGCTATCGATGTGCGCGTGATCGCTGCCACTAATATGCCATTGGAACGCCTGAAAGATCCCCGTTATTTTCGGCAGGACCTGTTATTTAGATTAAATACGGTAGAGATTTCTCTGCCCGCGCTAAGAGAACGTGCGGAGGACATCTCGACGATAGCAAGGCATTTTGTTGAATTGTATTGTCGTAAATATGACAAAGTTCTCAAACAGCTTAGCCCCAGCGCGATTGAAGCTTTGGTTCACTACCGCTGGCCAGGTAACGTCAGAGCTTTGCGCCACGCTATAGAACGCGCGGTGATTCTTTCAACCTCGGATACATTGGAGCCAAAAGATTTCCAATTCGATCAGGAATATCCTGGCTACAAAGTTGAAACGGAAAAGGCTTTAGATGGCGACGCGTTACTACCGAACACAGCAGATATTGGTGAGCAAAACCTAAATCTGAAACAAGTTGAATATAGAACTATTGTGTTAGCACTGAAGAAGCATGACTACAACATCAGTCAGACTGCTAGAGAGCTAGGTTTAACCCGCGCCGCGTTATACAGAAGGATGGAAAAATATGGTATTTAATCGATTTGGCATACAACTGTTATTCCGATTTTGCCTGATGGCGATAGGTATCTATTGCTTTATCTATTTATTTAACAGTCCCCGATTCCATGCTGCCACTCTATTTAGTTTTTTGGTGTTGTCAGTGATGGCTTATGAACTTTGGTTCTATATCAATAAAACCAATCATGAGCTCTCCCGTTTTCTTTCGGCCGCCCGCTATTCTGATTTCAACCAACAATTTGAATTTGATGATATAGGCGGAGGCTTTAAGGACCTGGGCGAGACTTTCACTGGAATTCTGGACAAATTGAGCGAACAAAAAAAGTCGCAGGAAGTTCAAATTAGGCATCTATCTGCTGTGGTTGAGCACGTTCCTACCCCTCTTTTATCAGTACTTCCCAATGGTGGCGTGGTATTGAGAAACAGCGCAGCAAGACGCCTATTCGGATCCGTGGCTATACTCCATGTGGATGACCTTCAACAGTTTGGTGATGAGTTCTATCAACAAATTATCAGCGCCAGAACGGGCGACAAGAGGCTTGTGAAATTTACCGCGGAGGGCCTGGAATCACAATTGGCACTATGCGTTGCCAAAGTCAGTTCGGCAGGGAAGGCTGAGCGGCTGGTAAGCCTGCAAGACATCGGTACCGAACTGGAATCCACTAAACTAAAGGCGTGGCAGGACCTCTCCAAGGTATTGACTCACGAAATAATGAATTCAATCACCCCAATAGCCTCATTATCTCAAACCATAGTAGATCTCGTTGACGATACCGACAAACAACTGGGCGAAAACACTTCTGGCAAGAGATCACTTGAGGATATCGGCGAGGCTGCAGCAACGGTAGCTCGTAGGTCACGCAGCCTTATGCAATTTGTGTCAAATTATAGGAAACTGACGAAGCTTCCAGAGCCAGAAAAATCAACTTTGTCATTGCAGGCATTATTCGATCACGCCATTCGCACTATGGACGCTGCGTTCGATAACCGCTCTGTGCGAATAGTTTCATCGGTATCCCCTGCCAGTCTCCAGATCTACGCCGATCGAGAAATGATCGAACAAACACTAATTAACCTCATTCGGAATTCAATGCAGGCGTTAACACACAACGAGGACGGATTGGTTCAGATTTCCGCATTTCTCACCTCAAGAGGGAAAGTGGCTATCGAAGTTACCGACAACGGCCCTGGCATTGATATCAAGCTAATCAACAAAATCTTTGTTCCCTACTTCACTACAAGACCGGAAGGAAGTGGCATCGGGCTGGCACTCGCTCGTCAGGTCATGATTGCACATAACGGATCGATTAGCGCATCAAATATGGAGACTGGTGGCTGTAAGTTTGTTCTAGCATTCTAGAATCCGTTTCTGAGCGTTATCTTAAAAGACTATGCGAAAAAAAGTTGCCCTGCCGGCAACTGGGAATAGTTTGGACAGAACAACTCAATAGTGGAGAGATCGTTAGCTTCAACGTCTCTTCTATTTCTAACGCAAAAGGTATGCCACCCCATAGAAAATCGGGCTTTTATCTTTTACTTGGCATTTAATGAGCAATTCGTATCTCTAAGGCTTCACATTGTATCTAGTTGGAACAACTGAACGTTTCAAAATGAAACTAAATGTGAATGTAGTTCTTGAGAAACTCTGCTGGTAAAAGAACCTATTTTTTTAGATCTGTTCAATTTCGAACAGATATCTAAAGTGTCATAAATACCAGCAATGCCTGAGGCAGCGAGAGACAAGTGGCAGCCAAACAGAAAAGTGGACTCGAAAAATTTGTCGGCGTAAAATTCATTGAGAACAACATGCCAACGGAATATGAAATAACGATGGCACTACTTGGATTCGCGAGCTATTGAAACCAGGTCCTTGATCGAGTCGATCACAAGGTCTGGCTGATCGGCGTGGATGCTGTGGCCACTTTCCGTGGCAATGATGTGGCGACTGTTGGTGGAAAGCTCCGCCAATTCGGTTTGCAAGACATTCCACACCTCGCGAACCTCGCGCTGCCGCAGCAAAGCGTCAGATGGTTCCTCCCCTTCAGGCGGTTCAATGGCGTTACCCTGGGTTAAAACGACGATGGGCAAGTCACCTAGTGCGGCAGGCGGATTCTCTTGCATTGTGTCAGCGTTGAAGGCACTGGAAGCGGCAAGCATCGTCTGCAATGCATGGGAAGTACTGTATCGCGCGATGATTCGCGCCTGCAGCTCTGCATCCATATCCGGATTGCCGAGTTGTGATTCAACAAGACCAGAAAGTCTTACCAATCCAATCGGAGCCAAATAGCTACCGATACGCAGCATGGTATTACTGTTTCCCTCTGCGGGTGGAAATCTCAGCTGTTGCTGTTCATGACTGGAATCCACAAAAACCATCCCCTGTACCAGTTCTGGAAACTGATAATAAAATTCACGAATATAGACGCCACCAGCGGACCACCCCACCAACACCATTTCTTCGTATTCACCGGCAGCAATCAACAGTTCCTGGAGACGGGCAGCCACTTCCGGTGCTGGAGTACCGCGGTCCAATGGCTCGCTGTAGCCCATGCCAACACGATCGTAGTAGCAGACTCGTGTCATCTCAGCGATTGGAGCAAAGATGTCCTCCCAGGTTTCATTGAGTGCGCCGAGGCCTTGTTCAAATACGACAGTGGGAGAACCCTCGCCATAACAATGAATGTGCATATCGGTGCCACGCACATCGAGCAACCGGCCAGGGGGTGGGTATCTTTCAAGGTCCTGGTTTTCTGCAACAACTTGATAGGTTCGCCCGATGATCGAAAGCATGATCACAAAACCGAGCAAGCCGATGGCTAGAAACTTAAGGAGTCTTTTGAGTATTGACATAGCAGCTACTCCGAATAATTTTCGTGTGTCAGCTACTGCTCAAAGCTGGAGGTCGGCGGTGGCTCTGTCAGAGGAGACAGCAAGCCACCTATTTATGTTCGACTACATGGTTACAGAAGATTCAAGCTGATTAGCGTCGCTCCACAATGGCGGCATCAACCAGTTGCGTGAAATTCTCCCTGAACCCACCACCCCGAGAAGGGGAGACCTGGCCCATGATCACAGTGATCATATTCTGTTGTGGATCGATGAAGTATCGGGTGCCTGCGGATCCGTCCCACCAGATCGTGCCTTCCGATACTGGCCAACTGTAAGCCTCAGCATCCATGACCAGATTGAAACCACCGAGAGTCCAGCCAGACCCTCGCCAATAGCCACTCTCACCTATCGGCATGGCGGCAGCCGGCACGCCATTTTGATAAATCAGCTCAGCGGTTTCAGGCTCGATTATTCGGCGTCCGTTAAATTCGCCCTTGTCCAGAATCATTTGGGAAAAATTGACAAAATCCATCACGGTTGAAAGCAA
>JAKSCP010000321.1 GCA_022360535.1 Pseudomonadales bacterium
CCCCATCGCTTCTTTCCATTTTCTTCCAGTAGGCGCACTCCGCTTACTTTAATGAGTAACAACATCACGAACACTGGTGAAATCAGAGTCAGCAACTGCCAGCCGCTAAGCACTGGTAATGCAATGACTGCTACACCCAGCCACAAGACTATCTCGCCAAAATAGTTTGGGTGCCGCGAGCGAGCCCATAGCCCGGTTGAGATGAATTTCTCTGCGTTATCCGGATCGTTACGAAACTCCGTTTTCTGCCTGTCGGCAATAACTTCAATAGCGAAACCGAACAACCAAATTGCGGTTCCCGCAAAGGCGAAAACGCCCAGGGGTTTCTGCGTTTCTGAGGTGATGGCCGCTAATGCTGCAGCCATGGTGATAAACACCCAACCGCCACCCATGGTCCAGGTGAAAGCAAAGCGAAAGAAGTTTTTCTTTATCTCATCGAAACGACGATCTTTACCGGCTTTTTTGACTCGCATAAAAAGAAATGAGCCAAGACGGGCGGCCCAGATCGCTACCAGTAGGCATAACAACTGTCCTCTGACATCCATTTCTGGAATGGCGATATAGGCCAGGGCAACTGTGGCAACGTAAGAAATACCACCAGTTAGATCAAAATAGTGCTCTGTCTGAAACATAAAGGAAGGCAGGAATACTGCCCAATGCAGTAAGAAGCCTACGCTGGCGCAAAGCATGAACACTGAATACGGACCTACCGATACGCTGCCCTGACTTCCCGCAACCGCAACTATCCCGCTTATGGCAAGGACAATGGCGATACCAATTAGAGGTTTTAAGGCGTTCATGGATTGCTCTCCGAGGTGGGTGGGCTTGCCCAGGGTCTAGTTCCGATTGAAGTACCTATACGCTATACCGTAAGCCTATGGTTCAATCGGGAAGCTGAAAGTACCAATGGGGGAGGAGTTTCGCTCGCGGTTTTGTATTATTATTTTCGAATCCAAGGAAAGATTACCGAGCTGTAGTAACCAAGTCCAGGGGCTCAGCGTCTTAATTGAGAGCTATATATTCGAAGAGATCGCCTGATCGACTGCCATGAAACCCGTTGAATTCGCCATATACCCGGTTAAGCCATTAGAGAATCTAATCGATAGCAGAAAGCATCCAGCCAAACTGATTGGAATCATTTATTTCAGTTTTGTATTAGCGCTTTTTCTACTAACAGATTCATTCTATCCAGCAGGTGTCGAGCTGTATGGTGAAAGCCCGCTGGAAATAACCGGTGCTGCGCTAATGATGGCGTCTTTGCCTGCCTACCTAATAATGTGTTCGATTTCATCGCTTCGAATCAGGCGTAGAAACCATGAGAGTATTTCGAGGTTAATTGAAGACCCTGCTCTGCATGAAAGTATCCGCAAACGAGGTCTGGAGTTTTGGCCTCTTGGCATTCTATTTGGTGCCTTGAATGCTGGTTTGAATATTCCATCTACAGCCTTTGCCTATGGATTTGGGAGCCCCACTTATACTGTTGGATTGGTCCTGATGGTGGGTCAGATTCTTATGTGGTTAATTATCGGTGCGCTGCTTTACTCAGCTATTCTTGAAAGTCTGAGCTTGAATAATCTTTCAAGGCACGTTCAGGTAAATCTCTATCAACTCGATGAGCTTAACGGGTTTGGGGAGACAGCACTGAATAGTTATCTGATGATCGCAGGAGCTCTGGCGCTTACGACACTGCAATCACTGGATTTGGAGTTTCGTTGGACGAACTATCGAAATGGGCTGATCGTAGGCATTCCCCTGGCGCTGATCCTGGTGCCACTTCCGATCTGGAATCTTCATCTCAGGATTCGACAAGCTAAAGAGGAATTAGTGCGTGAGCTAAATGTTGAGATTAATAAGGCATCGGCTGCACTGACAAAAGATTCTATAGGGGATATGAACGCATTGTTGCAACGAAGAGAGCTGATACAGAACTTGCGTAACTGACCAATGAACTTAACCATCGCCAGCCGATTTATGATCTACGCATTTATCGTGCCCTTAGCCTGGGCGGGTGCAGCGATGACAGAAGTGGTGTTGGATGTCATTCTAAATCGCATTTAGTTACCGACTAGTCATTGATGGTGTCGCTCATCTTCTTTTTCGGTGTCGGCAAGTCGACAAAATCAGCTTCACGTTTCTCTGCATTCGCCATCATGGCTTCCTGGATTTCGTCTGATTGCAACATGGATGCATTCCAGACGATGATGTAATCCAGTGCATCCTCTGTACTGTGATCTCTCGAATAGTTGATGATGCGTTTACTGCCATGTATTGCCAGCGGCGCTTTGCGGGCGATTTCTTTGGCGACTTCCATGACCCCGGCCAATAGCTCTTCCTGATTCTTGAAGACCTGATTGACGAAACCGAATGACCTGGCCTCGGCCGCAGATAGACGGCGACCGGTATAGGCCATTTCTTTAACGATACCTTCCGGAAGCAAGGCAGTAATGCGTGGAAATGTGCCCACGTCGGCAGTCATGCCGATATTGATCTCGAAGATGGTGAAGAAGGCGTCTTCGGTGACATAACGCAGATCGCAGGCTGTGACCAGATCGACGCCAGCGCCTATAGCGCCACCCTGGATGGCGGCAAGCACCGGTACCCGACATTGTTCGAGACAGGTAAACGCCTGCTGCAGGTGTTTAACAGAGCCGATGAAGCGCGCGCCTTTGAGCCGATTGTGTTTGACTTGATCTTCGCCCTCGTCACCTTTGGTGCTGTTACCGAAAGCTGATACATCCATGCCGGAAGTGAAATGAGGGCCAGTGGATGAGATCACGATAACTCGTACACCGGGCTGATCCTCGATGTCGCTGATGACCTTGGGCAACTCATCCCAGTAGGCGGGAATCATACTGTTTCGTTTTTCCGGCCGGTTCATTACGATGTGAGCGATGCGGTCTTTAATCGTGACATCAAAACACTGGTAATTCATAAGTTGATCCTTTAGTTCGGTCCTTCAATTGCTTTCCCGTGGCGGTCCACAGTGGAATTCCACTGATTCTGCGCCGCTTCTGACATTTTCAACTACGGCGGCTGAGTAGGCTGCACCTGCTTGTGCCATGCGTCGGCGCCGATCATTCATATAAAGATCAAATAGCAGGCGGCTTTGCTCGTCCAGGCTGGCTTCGATGTCCATCAACACGATGCGGTAAAAGCGCTGAATAAAGTTGAGGGTAAATTGGCGGCGGGCTTTAAATGCATCAAGTGCTTCTTGAATGCGCGCGTCTCCCTGTAAGTCAGATTGATTCCAGGCGCTACACATTGCCCGGATATTCGCCATTTCATTGTTGTTAATAAAATTCCTGGC
>JAKSCP010000037.1 GCA_022360535.1 Pseudomonadales bacterium
TCAAGCGAGCCTTCAATCTGGGCGCTTCTGTGGTGATTATCCTGGACCAGGAATCTCGCCCACTATCCGCCAAAATCCGCCACCTCGAAGATTCGAGGGAGTCTGAGACCCTCGAAATCGCCGCAATTCCTGAAAATCTGCCTAATTTCCTCTGATTTTCGCCTGCCTCAGAGGTGCCCTCGCAGCCCACAAACGGGTAAAATTAGCCCCTTTTTCAATGAGCTGGGCGGTTTGAACTTCCGGGCCGAACAGCACTCATAGATTAGGCATAGATCAGGACAGGCAAGGAGTAGGTCGTGGCTTTACACGCGGCAGAAGAAGAGAGCATAGAATCGCTCAAAAAATGGTGGGACGAAAATGGCAAATCTCTAGTCGCAGCCATTATTGTTATTTTCGGTGGCTACACCGGTTGGTTGCTTTGGCAAAATTCCACTGCTGATCAAGCAGCGCAGGCGTCAGACCTCTACGAAGAGATTTTGACTATTGTCTTGGAAGTGCCTGAGCAGGCTCTCAGCGAAGAAAGTAGCGACCGGGTTGTCGCTATCGCCGATCAACTACGTGCCGAACATGGCGAGTCAATCTATGCAAAGTTTGCGGCACTGTTTTCGGCACAACAAGCTGTAGAGAACAATGATCTGGCACGCGCCGAGTCAGAGCTACAGTGGATTTTGGATAATCGGCAACAAGGAATGTTTGGCGAGATCGATGAAGGTTTGGTTCTCACTGTAAGTTTACGCCTGGCAAGAGTGATACTGGCTCAGGACGATCCTCAACGGGCCTTAGCGTTCATTAATGAAATTGATCCCAAATCCTTCGAACCGGGATTTGCAGAGTTAAGAGGGGATATCTATCTCGCCATGGATCGGGTAGTAGATGCTCGCGATGCTTACATCGCTGCACAACAAGCAGGTTCCGGAAGTGACGGTCTGAGAATGAAGCTCAATAATCTGCCAGACCCGGGTTAATTGGAATCATGATCCTGTTATGAATTGCGCTATCGTCCATTCCACACTTCGTAGTTGGCTGCTGCTGGTTAGTCTGGCAGCGCTTACAGCTTGTTCTACATTGGAAAACCTCAATCCGCTTTCCTGGTTTAGCGACGACGAGGTGAATCCGCCGAAAGAGCTGGTGCAAATTGAAGATGAAGTAGAACTGCGTCGGCAGTGGAGTATTGATGTTGGTAATGGCCAGGGTGACAACTACACCGAGTTGACGCCAGCCATTGATGGAGATGTGATCTACGCAGCGTCTGAAAATGGCACTGTGGTTGCCGTGGAGTTGGAATCAGGTGATTTGCTTTGGCGCAATCGGTTAGACGACATCATTCTTACCGGTGGAGTCGGCGCTGGCGGTGGTCTTGTTGTAGTTGGTAGCAGGGACGCGGAAGTGATCGCACTCAACCAGGCCGATGGTGAAATAGCCTGGATTAATCCTGTCACATCCGAAGTGGTCGCACCTCCCATCGCCAATGATGACATCGTGGTCGTGCAGACTGTGGATGACAAAGTTGCGGCTTTGGAAGCAACCAGCGGAGAGCGGCGTTGGATCTACGAATCAACGCAACCGGCGCTGACGTTGCGTGGCACCAGCAGGCCGTTATTTACGCCAATAGGCACAGTGGTCGCTGGATTCAGCAACGGTACCCTGGTCTCGGTTTCGGCTTCCGACGGAGTCTGGCGCTGGGAAGAAAGAGTTGCTGTCCCTGACGGTCGCTATGATATTGAACGGGTTATCGATGTAGATGGCGATCTGCTATTGGATGGCAATCGCATACTGGCCTCAAGCTATCAGGGCAACTTGATAGCTCTGGATACTCTCAGCGGCAGAATCGTTTGGGGACTGGAAGGTGCATCGAGCTACCACGGTCTAACCCAGGGGTTTGGTAATCTTTATTACTGTAACGACGAAGGGCATGTTGTTGCCATTCGCGATAATTCTGAGGATGTCGTGTGGGAAAATGACGATCTCCAATATCGGGCTGTCACCGCACCAACTGCCATTACCAACTACATCGCGGTTGGTGATTTTGAAGGTTATATCCATCTCATTTCACAAATTGATGGCCGCATCGTTGGTCGGATTAGATCTGACAGCGATGGCATTCGCGCAAACCTGATCGCCAATGGTGGGCAGTTAATTGCCTATGGCAATAGCGGCCAGCTCTCAGCCTATAGCTTGCAGTGAACAACAACCGGCGCAGCAGACATACTGGAGTCTGTTGCGGCCAGGGAAGTGATCCACCAGATTCCAGTCTGCTTTCGTAATGCAACCTGTTCTCGCTCTAGTTGGTCGGCCCAATGTTGGAAAGTCGACGTTGTTCAATCGACTCACCCGTAGCCGAGACGCCATCGTGGCCAATATGCCCGGGCTCACTCGGGACAGACAGTATGGTGAGGGCAAGTTCAACGACATGAGTTTCATTGCGATCGATACCGGCGGTATTACTGGTCATGAAGCGGGGATAGACGCGGAGATGGCTGCCCAATCTTTGTTGGCCATTGAAGAAGCCTCGATCTGTTTGTTTCTGGTGGATGCACAAGCAGGTATTGCGCCAGATGACACGAAGATTCTCGACCACCTGCGTAAAACCGGAAAACCTTTCCACTTAGTGGTAAACAAAGTAGACGGTCTGGACCCGGACCAGGCTTGTGCAGAGTTTTACAGTCTCGGTGTGGAACGGCTGTTTCCTCTCACAGCGACCCAGGGTCGTGGGGTTAAGTCTTTGCTAGAGGCCTGTTTGCAGGGCTGGGATGGAGATCAGGCAGCACCGGAGAAGGCAAGAGGCATCAAGATCGCGGTATCTGGACGACCCAATGTGGGCAAGTCAACTTTGGTGAACCGCATGTTGGGCGAAGACCGGGTCGTGGTCTACGATCAGCCTGGAACAACCCGCGACAGCGTCTACATTCCATTTGAGCGTCGTGGTCAGGCCTATACTCTGATTGACACCGCCGGTATTCGTCGCCGGGGAAAGACCAAGGAAACGGTGGAGAAATTCTCTGTTGTTAAGTCCCTGCAGGCAATCAAGGATGCCCATGTTGCCTTGCTCATTGTCGATGCCCGGGAGGGAATCGTTGAACAGGATTTACATCTCCTGGGTTATGTCATCGAGTCGGGTCGTGCTCTGGTTATTGCCATCAACAAATGGGATGGCATGGATGGAGATGAGAAGGACCGCGTTCGCAGTGAAATAAGACGTCGGTTCACCTTCGTCGATTTCGCTAAGATTCACTTTATTTCGGCATTGCACGGAACCGGGGTCGGTGACTTGTATAAATCGGTCAATAAAGCCTACGAATCTGCAACCAAGGAGTTGGGAACCAGCGTACTAACCCGAATCCTGGAAGACGCAGTGCTTGATCACGCTCCGCCGACTGTAAATGGTCGCAGGATAAAATTGCGTTATGCCCATGCCGGTGGTCAGAATCCGCCAACTATTGTTATTCATGGCAAACAGACCAACAAACTACCGGGCCATTACAGTCGTTATCTGGAAAAAACCTTCCGCACCGCTCTCAAGATGGAAGGTACGCCTATCCGCATTGAGCTTAAGAGTGATGAGAACCCCTTTACGCGTAAAGAAAAGAATCTAAGCCCCAGACAGATTGCGCAGAAGCGCCGCATTGCGAAGAATCGAAAAGCAAACAAACAAGGAAGGCGTGCTTGATGGTTACCCTACAGGATATAGAGCAGGCAGCCACTCGATTGGATGGCGTTGTCGTCAAAACACCGCTATTGCAATCGGCAGTGCTTAATGAGCGCACTGAATCGAAAATCTACCTCAAGCCCGAAAACCTCCAACATATTGGTGCCTTCAAGTTTCGCGGTGCTTACAACCGTTTGAGCCAACTGGACGCGGCCGCAAGAGTCAAAGGAGTGGTGGCATTTTCTTCCGGTAATCATGCGCAGGGTGTGGCCTATGCGGCAAAATTGCTTGAGCTACCAGCGACTATAGTCATGCCAACTGACGCACCCGAGATAAAACTGGCAGGTACCAGGAGTCTTGGTGCAGAGGTTCGGTTGTACGATCGACATAACGAGTCCCGAGAACAGATTGCTGCTGATATCGCTGAGGACCGAGGGGCTACCCTGGTGCCGGCTTTCGATGATCCGTACATTATTACCGGGCAAGGGACAGTGGGTTTTGAACTTATGCATCAAAGTGCAGACCTACAAACAATGCCCGATGTGGTATTAAGCCCAGCTGGTGGAGGTGGACTCTTAGCTGGTGTATCGACGGCAGTAAAGGCCATCAATCCGCAAACTGAAGTTTATGGAGTAGAACCGGAGTCTTTTGATGATCACTGGCAATCCCAGCGTGCCGGTGAGCGGGTGAGAATTGACGGCACTACACCTACTTTATGTGACGCCCTGATGGCCACAACCCCTGGAGAGATTACCTGGTCAATCAACAGTCAGCTTGTGAAGGAATATCTTCGGGTGAGTGAGGACGAGGTGCGCCATGCGATCAGTTTCGCCTTTCGCTACCTCAAGTTAGTTGTTGAACCCGGTGGCGCCGTGGCGCTGGCAGCCATTCTGCACAACAAAATTGCCCTGGCCGGTAAGCATTGCTGTTTGGTTCTCTCTGGGGGAAATATTGATGGGTCATTGCTAGCCGATTGTTTAGCGCGCTATCCAGAGCCCTGATGCAACTAGTTGCTTAATTCCTCGATTTTTTTCTGACGCTTCTCCGCTTTGCGCATAGCAATCAGTGCGTCCAGACTGTGGGGGCCAGCCCCCGCGGTGAACAATACCAGAAACGCGCACCAGTACATCGCTGCCAGTTCGCCATTGTTCAGTGTTGGAAACCAGGCAAGATGGCTGATCAGATAGGCGAGAGTCATCGTGACGAAGGCAATCAAAGCGATGACATGAGTCCATAGGCCAAGGAAAATCAGCAAGCCACCTCCCAGTTCGACCACACCGGCGACGAACAGAAGATTGATATCGAAAGGAACCGGATAGGAAACGAGATCGCCTATCCGCAATGTCGTCATGCCGCTGCCGATGGGTTCCATTGGGTTTTCACCGAGCAACTTGTCGTAGCCGTGAGTCATGAACATGCTGGCGACCAATACTCTGAAAAGTGTCCAACAGGTTTCGCGGGCGAACTCGGTCATGCGTGACAATAAATTGTTGATAGCGGTTAACATGGTGTGTTTCCTTGCCTTGGCAGTGAGTTAACATCCAGTGAATGACAACTACTTAGTTCCTTAATCGGCCCCACTGACTATGTCTTTGACAATACTGATCATAAAAACAGGTTCGACCATTGCCAGTCTAAAAGCCCAGGGCCAGGATTTTGAAGACTGGTTTACTGATGGCATGGCTTTGTCTAAGACACAGGTAGCGGTCTGCCACGTCTATCAGGGTGAGGCCTTACCAGCTCTTACTGAAATATCCGGGATCATCATCACCGGATCACCGGCTTACGTCACTGATGAGGAGGAATGGAACTATACAGTGGCGAATTACTGCCTGGCTGCCCATAAGCAGCGCATTCCGATCCTGGGTATCTGTTATGGGCACCAGCTATTGGCCTGGGCCTTTGGTGGTCGTGTTGGATTTAATCCGAAAGGTCGAGAAATTGGGTCGGTGGCTATCCGATTGTCTGCCGCTGCGAGTTCGGATTCCCTGCTTCAGGGATTGTCTGATCGCTTCACTGCCCAGGCTTCTCATTTGCAGTCGGTATTGGAATTGCCGGAGGCCGCAGTTCTGTTAGGCAGCAACGACTGCGATCCCAACCATGCTTTTCGCTTGGGTGAAAGTACCTGGGGCTTGCAGTTTCATCCAGAATTTGACGCCGAGATTAGTCGCGCTTACATAGAGGAGCGAAGTGCGGAGATTGCGGCAGAGGATTTGGATCCACAAGTCCTGCTGCAGAGTTTGGTGGAGTCGCCAGAGTCTGCCAGCTTGCTTCCTCGATTTGTCGAGATTGTGAAGGCTACTCAGGCCTGAGTTAGCCGCCGCTGAGTTCTGCGTATTCTTCTTCCACCACTTCGCGAATGCGTTCCTGGGTGGGTCGGGCTATCTGTCGACCGTTAATAAAGACGGCTGGTGTGCCTCTCACGCCCGATGCGTTTCCGCCGCGCTGATCATTGCGCACTTTGGCGATGACTTCCTCAGACTCAATGTCGGTATGTAGCCGGTCGATGTCCAAATTGAGTTCCAGTGCATAAGAATCGAACTCGCCTTCTGCATCGGGTAATGCTGACCAGATAGACTGGGTGGCAAACAGGTAGTCATGCATCTCCCAAAATCTGCCCTGACGCGCGGCTGCTTCTGCATAGAGTGAGGCGGTCCAGGAGTGGGGATGGCTGGTAGTAATCGGAAAGTGGCGGAATACCAGGAAAGCCTTGTCACGAATCTCAGGCCAAACCTGTGTCATATTGTCGTGCTCCGTGGCGCAGGCTGGACATTGGAAATCTGCGTACACCACGATGCTAACCGGGTTATTGTCCCTGCCCCGGACGTGATCATTGTCCGCAATCTCTACTGGCGAATAAGTTGGGCCCTGACTGAATAGAGTGTAGAGCACCAACAGGAGCAAAACTGGTGCCACCCCGAAAGTCGCAACCTTGAGCATGAGCTGTTTGGTTTGTTCTCGCTGCTTGGCAGCCTGTTGTTTCTGTTCTTTGATTTTGCGTTGTTGTTCCCGCTTGCTCATTCGAATATTCCTGCTGCATTCAGTCGTGCTGGGTGTGGTAGAAGCAATACGCTAATTTTGATTGCGCCGCCGCTAACTATACAAAAATCTGCCACAAAGAGGCTAGCGTCAGGGAAGTATAGGAAGTATAGAGAGTGTCGCCGGCTGGGGCAGGGAGGGCGGTAGGCAAGACTGCAGTTCGCGCCGTTTGCGGGTTACATGAAAAATGCGTAACCGACTTTGCAGCCAATATGAATGCCCTGGTCCTGATGCATGCCTATCCATCCTTCGCATTTGGCAAAATCGGTAATCCAGTGGATGGAGGTTTCCAAGAGTCCCAGTAAAAGCGAATTGGTGATCAGGTAAACCACTCCACCGTGAACCAGTGAATGGGCTGTCAGCCAGTACCACCAGACTGGAAAAAGACTGTGTTCTTTGCTGTGAATTTTGTCATTGCGATTTTTGCCATAGCCCATGGCGTCCGGCTGCAAGACAAAATCGGCCAAGGCGTGGCCAAAAATCAGCATGAACAAGTTTTCTATGTATGGCATCCAGGGTTCCTCGACTATCAGCAAATCTGATCTGAACTAACAGATAAGACTATTCCTAGTGCTTTATGCTTTGATCGCTCAATCGATCACTACAATGATCTTCACACTGATCATAAGCATTAAAGATACCAATGCGATTGATTCTAGTCCTAATTTGCCAATCACTTCACAAATTCGATGCAAGTTGTCCCGGTTTTGCCCCTTTGCTTTGGCTCAGTTTGATAAGTCTCTGATATTTATAGAGTTTGTAAAAAAAACCTACACTGCGCAATCGGTTGGTTTGTGTCAGGAATAGTCCCAAAGTGACTATTTCTGGCAGTCAATTCGGGGCCATTAATGCTGGGAAGGATCTGAAAATCCTGTAATTGGTCTAAGAATAGGGTCCAGGCAAGGGGATTTACTATCCCTTGCTAAGATTTGCCGTCATTCTCTGAATGCACTTCCGTTACCACTGAAGTCACGCTACCAGTAGCCAGGCGTGAACGCAGCCGGTCTTTTTCGTTTACTTGATCAGTGCTCTGTATAACCTCTCCAGATTCGGAGTAAGTGATGCTGTAGCCCCGCGCCAGCACTTGCAGCGGACTGACTGCGTTAAGACTGCGGGCAAGTTGCTCCAGTTGGCTGTTGCTGCGTTCTAATTGGGTCTCAATGCCATTTGTCACCCGTTGGAATTCTGCTCGCAGTCTGCGCCCAGTCTCGGCGAGACGGTGCAGTGGAGACCTTGCATAGAGCGCCCGTTTTCGCTGCGTGATTTCAGCGTCAACCTGCTGAACCTTGTTCGAAATAGCGCGCCGCATCTGAATTTCAAGCCTGTCCAAACCCTGAGCATGTTCCATGAGTCTGCGATCAGGGCGCTTTAGTTGTTTGATGAGCCAGCCCAGGTTGTTGCGTTGCTCACCAATGGTATTTCCAATGCTGGAAGACAACTGCTGTTGGTAACCAGCCAGATAGTCCAAATAGTCCTGCTGATCGGGACTCATCAATTCAGCGGCAGCGGAAGGGGTGGGCGCGCGTAAGTCCGCAACGAAGTCGGCGATAGTAAAATCAATTTCATGACCAACGGCGCTGGTGACGGGGAGCTCGCTTTCAAAAATGGCTCTTGCTACTGATTCTTCATTGAAGGCCTGCAAGTCCTCCAGGGAGCCACCACCTCTACCAATTATCAGGGCTTCCAACCCGAGTTTGTCGCGCAATGTGTTCGCCAGGGTAATTGCGTTGACGATTTCAGTGGGGGCTTCCATGCCCTGAACTGCTACCGGAAGTAGTGTTATTCTGATAGCCGGAAAGCGACGCCTAAATACTGTAAGCATGTCACGGATAGCAGCACCGGTTTGAGAAGTGATAATTCCAATGTGCTGAAACTCAGAGCCGACTTCCTGTTTATGATCTTCATCGAACAAGCCTTCAATCTGCAGCTTATTCTTTAATTCTTCGAAAGCCCGCCGTAGCGCACCATCACCGGCTTCCTCCATGGACTCCGCGATGAGTTGATAGTCTCCACGGCCTTCATAAATGCTGAGGCGTCCCCGTATCACAACTTGCATACCATTGCTCGGTCGAAACTTGAGCAAGCGATTGCGATTGCGGAACATGGCGCAACGGAGTTGAGAGTTCTTGTCCTTGAGGGTGAGATACCAATGGCCAGACGCGGGTGTGGCGAGATTAGATATCTCGCCCTCAACAGCTACGGCTGGAAAGTTTGTTTCCAGCAGCGAGCGGGCTAACCTATTTAGGCTGCTTACAGAAAGAACCGACTCTGCAGAGTCAGCTGGTTTGGATTGCGGTAAATCGGCCATGGGCTAAGTCTAACCCAGGGCTCTCTACTTGGTCATGGGAGGGAAGGTTCTGTGACAATCTGGAAAGGTAATTAGCCAGCAGAGTGCCAACGGGAAAACCTGATCCTCATGGCAGAAGATCAGGCTCCATTGCGCTATGAAAGCGGATTAGCTACCGGCCAGTACGCTGGCGTCAGCCTTGGTAAAACTCTCTTCGTTACGCAGACTGCCGTCGGTGTCATAGGAAATCACATCAACACGATTACCAGCAGGTCCAAAAGGAAAAGTAATCTTGAGGAAAGCCGCTGTGCCGCTATTGGTGACTAGACCTGCAGTAATGGCATAACTTTTGGACATGCCGATCGCAGACCACTCACATGCGCCGTCACCGGTAGACTCCAGCTCGAAAACCTCATCGCCGTATTTATGCGATTCGTCCAGGCTTTTGATAATGAGAGTACACTGGCCGTTTCCGTTATCGTCACCGGCGGACTTATAAGTACCGTCAATTAAGGATTCTGCTTGAGTGTTGGTAGCAAGCAGGGCTGTGGTCAACAAGCTAGAAAGCAACAAGATAGGTTTTTTCATAATTCACCTGTTTCTCTACAAATTCTAATAAGCGCCGACAACCCGGCGCACACAAACCTATTGGTCTAGGCAGCCATACTAAAGGGCCTTTGGGCCAGGGATTTGACTTAGATCAAGATCGGCGGAGTAATCCGTCAGCGGGCTGGGTGGCACTATTCTCGACGCTGTCGTGATTGGCGGCGAATAGAGCCAGGGTCGCGTTAGCGGTGACGTTGGCAGCGGTAATGAACATATCCACAACCAGATCGATGGCAATAAGTATTCCAATACCTGCCACCGGCAGACCCAAGGACACATAAACAGGCGTCATAATCAGCAGGCCGCCGCTGGGTATGCCGGGAGAATAGAAGCTGAGTAAGCCTATCGATAGGGCGATTACAATGAGTTGAGGTGGGTCCAGGTCGATGCCATACAAAACAGCAATGAAGTAAGTTCCGGCGGTGCGGGCCAAAGGTGAGGCAAATTTAAACAGCGAGACAGCAATTGGAAGAACTAAGCCCGATGTCTTTTCTGGCACACCAAGTGTGGAAGTGGCATTTACTGTCGCAGGTAATGCGGCCAATGACGAGCGAGTGCTGAAGCCAATGATTTGCAGAGGGGCCAGGGCGCGGGCAAAGTGCACTGGATTGACTCCAAGCCACCAGACTAATCCATACAAACTGACCGCCAGTAACACGATCAGACCGCAAGTGATGAAAAGGAAACTAGCCAGAGCCGTAATCACTTGTGCACCCAAAGTGGCTACGATTGGAAATACCAAAGCAAAGATACCAAAAGGGGCGAGATTCATTACCCAGCGAATCAATACATACATGGTGTTTTTGATAGCACCGAACAATTCTGTCACTGCATGGCGCTTTTCCGTTTCTATCTGCAACAAAGCCACGGCAAACAAGCCCGTAAAAACCATCAATGGAAGAATATCGCCGGCAGCAGCTGCAGCGATTGGGTTGGACGGAACAAGAGAGATGAGCCAGTCACTGAAAGGGGGCAGGGCGGTTTCTTCGCCGAGGTTTGACCCTGTTAATTCAAGTAGTGCGTCGCTGGCACTGGGGTCGATGCTCAGTCTCATAACTAAGGGTGCTGCGAACAGGAATGCAAAGCTGCTGGAAAGCGCAATCATGGCGACTATGAAGCCAAGGGTTCGCGCGCCCAGTTTTAGTACGTCAGAGCCGGTTTCGTTTCCGGCAATAGCTGTTATGAGCAAGGCCATTAACAGAGGAATCACCGTCATACGAATGGCGTTGACCCATAGCAAACCTATAGGCGAGATGTAGGCTTCGAGATTGAGTGCGCTTAGCTCGGAATCTGCTGCTACCAATAATCCGCAAACCAGTCCCAGACTTAGACCCAGCAAGATTTGGGTGGAGTGCCGCATTCAGAGATTATGCCGAATCCCATCCGGCCCTGCGATCAATATTTTTCCAGCCCCAGCCAGCCAGTAAAAAGTTTATGTGGATCAGGAGAGCAAGAGTCCATTCAAAAGCGTCTTCATAGTCATCATAGTTTGAGAGCAATACGTCGAGGAAGAGGGTTAACACACCTGTGCTGAGAATTATGAGGCATAACCTGAGCTGCCAGACTTGACTGGGCTCTTTCACATTTAATATATCAAGGCGATAGACCACTAACAGTTGGCATAGATAAGTCAGTGTGAAGTAGAAAATGATACCTATGCGCCGCGCCAATCGGAAATTATCTCCAGCCGCACCAAGCGCAACGGTGTACATCACCAGAGCAACAACGGCGAACAATCCCAGATAACGCACAGTTCTTTTCTGGTGCCCAAACCTTGCAAGCTGATCAGAACATTGGAACCAGTAATGAAGGTAGAGTAGTGCGATGGGTAACATGGTAGCCTTGAAGAAGTAGTAAGCTGTGCCTTGCCGGCCAGTTGCACTGATTGATGTGCAACTATCCCAATACGGAATGCACCAGGGCACGAACCCTTCGCTTGCGGCGATGAAATAATTGATGTTGATTGCCAGTGTTGGCAATACAAACAATAGAGTGGCTGTGGTGGCGATGTTTAAATGCCAGTGATTGGCAGCATTAGTCATCGTATTACTTAGAGTTAAAAATTCATGACCGTACACTATGGTAACAAGAAATTGTCGATCAGGAGTGTTCCAGTCAGGTGGAGTTGGCAGCAAACCTGCGTTGCGGTGCTCTGTCTGGTTTGCCTGGGCACTGCTACTTCAAATGAGGTGCATGCTGCTGATGTTCTTACCTGCAACGAAAACTTCTCTGTAGCGGATGGCAACTATCCCTTCTTGCGGCAAACTCCCATTGCCGATGTGGTCAATTCTTCGGTCAATATCGGTGCTATACACTACAGTCGGCTGACCATTTTCAACGAAGACAATCCCGATGAGAACAACGCGCTTTACCGTTGGGCCAATAGCATTCATTTTCTCACTCGGCAGCGGACGATCGACCAACAATTGTTATTCAAAGAAGGGGACATGGTAGAAGCAAGATTGCTGGATGAGTCGGCACGACTTCTGAGAGACCAGGATTATCTGTTCGACTCGGATATCAGAATTGCCAGTCTCTGCGATAACGAGGCGATTATTGAAGTTATTACCAAGGACAATTGGTCGTTGACACCTAATCTCTCCTTCGATCGCTCAGGGGGTGACAACACTTACTCTATTGGAATTCGAGAAAGTAACTTATTTGGTCGGGGTAAACTGCTGGCTATCTCCCAGGGTGAAGATTTGGAGCGCGAGTCCACCGAATTCATTTATGAAGATCCCAATGTGTTTGGCTCGCGGGTAGTCAATAAGACAACATTTGTTGATAGCGATGATGGCGAACAACAGTTGTTTGAGTTGGCGCTGCCATTTTTCTCTCTCGATAGCCGCCAGAGTTGGGGAGTGAGATTTAACAGGGAAACTCGCGAAGACACGCAGTATCTGCTGGGTGATGCAGTGTCAGAGGTTTTGCACGACATTGATTCTGGAGAATTGCTTTACGGATGGTCGCGGGGTTTGCAGGATGATCGCTTTACTCGATGGACTGCTGGTGTTCGTTATCAGCGTGATCGATTTAGTGCAGTCCCTGGTTTGCCATTACCGCTTCGAAGCCCAAGGGAGCGGGAGTTAACATATCCCTTTGTTCAAGTTGAATTGGGTGAGAATCGCTACGCCACCTCGTTTAACTTTGATGAAATATATCGCACTGAAGACATCTATGTCGGTGCAAGTTTTAGGACTAGCCTTGGTTATGCCTCAGATACCCTGGGCTCTGACCAGGATCGACTAATCGTCAACGGGCAATTCAGTGATACCTTACGCTATGATAGTCGCAGGCTCTGGCAGTACAGTCTGAATTGGGAAGGGATATACAATTTTGAGTCAGACCAATCGGAAGATGTGTTAATCAGTTTTTCCACACGTTATTTCTACAGACAATCCAGTCGCTGGTCATTCTTCACCAGTCTGCAAGGAAGCTTCAGTAATAATCTGAGTGGGGAGCGTCAGATACTCATGGGTGGAGACAGAGGGACGCGAGCATTCGATACGCGTTTTCAGGCAGGTGATCGCAGCTTAGTACTTAGCGTAGAAGAACGACTGCATACAGATATACATATCCTGAATCTAGTGCGTGTTGGAGCGGCGGCATTCTTCGATGTGGGGCGAGCATGGGAACCAGGTGCCGAGAGCGGTCTCGACGATCCCTGGCTGGCAAATGTTGGAGTTGGTTTGAGGCTGATGTCCAGCAAGGCTGCTTCGAGTCGCATCGCCCATATCGACTTCGCCATTCCGGTGACCAACCAGGATCATCCTGCAGTCGACGACTTCCTGATTGCCTTCAATATTAAGAGTCGTTTCTGACTGATCGTGAGCTGGTGCTAGGAATAACGCCATGCGGCGTTAGCATCCATCCTGGTCAGCAACACTGAAATTATTGTGTGGGGTCTGGTGATGCCAGCCACCGGGAATCTGTAGTCAGCGGTGCTGTCAGGCTGTGCATAAATGCTTCCAGCTGACGCAATTCCACCGGCCGCAAACCCAATGGTTTTGCTTCGTTATGACTCAGCATGGAGACCGGCGCTTCATTGTAGTGTTGCATGACTTCTTGCAGCGTTTTGAGCTGGCCGCCATGCATGTAAGGGGCGGTTTCAGACACGTTTCTTAAGGTGGGTGTCTTGTGTGCACCCACCAGTTCATTAGTATCCCTGGCGAATCTCAACTCGACGCAGTCCGCGGCCTCGGCATCGCTGTAGTCTCCCAGACAGTTGAATTCATCTTCTCTGGCAAGGCGGATACCGTCGTAACGGCCCATGGGAGGCAGATTGCCACTTAGGGACAGCACGCCAGTATTGTGAAAATCATGATTGGTGAACAGGGGTCCATTGTGGCAGCTTACGCACTGTCCCTTGCCGATAAAGAGTCTCAGCCCGGCGATTTCCTCATCGCTCAGGGCATCACTGCCGTCGATTGCATTGGACTGGAGCAATGATTCGGCGTAGTCATCAAAACGACTCGCTCCTGGCAGAAGTTTGCGCTGATAGGCTGCAAGCGCCTTACCGACATTGGCAAAAACAGTATTGATAGCAGTGCGTTGTTTAATATCGAGCTGGTTCCAATTTTCAATGGCTTGCGAGCTGGTCAATGGTGATGCTGAGTCAATTGTTTGAGGGAGCTCTGGCGGTGGGCCAAACAAAGTTGTATATAAGCTGAGATATAAAGGGTCAGATGTAACTAATTTGCTGACGCTTAGCCTGTCTGTGTTGTGTTCATGTGAACTCTCAAGTGGGGCCAGTGCTTGCGCCCACTGACTGTCCTTGCGACCATCCCAGTAGTACCAGGGGCTATGGGAGAGTCCCACCAGGCTCGGTGCGTGTCGTTCTCCGATTCCGACACCCACAGCTAGTGCCAGGCCATCAGTAAAGTACAATTCTGGTTTGTGGCAGGTGGCACACGCTACGGTGTTGCTTCCACTTAGCCGTGTGTCGAAGTAAAGGCGATGCCCCAACTCTGCGGCCAGGCTGGAATCTGCTACAGCGTTGCTGGGATCAGGTGTCAGTGCGGGTAACTGACTCAAGGCCATGGACTGAATCAGTGCGCTTTCCTGATCGCTCCAGTTGTCTGGCAGAGGCACACTGAGTGTATTCCAGGCGACGACACCCAGTCCTAGGGCCACCAGGGCAATGGATGCTATGGTTTTCACAGTGAAAAATCCAGCGTCGCAATATCGGTTCCCGCATCAGTCTCGATACTGAAGTTAATCTCCCATCTGCCTGGCATATGAAAGCGAATGCCTTCTATCAGATAACGCCCAGCGCTAATTTCCCGAGTGACTTGTGGCAACGTGGGTAAGCCATGATCATGGTCGGGCATTCCGCCTGCCACGGAGATAGTCGCATTCTGAATCGGTTGATTGTCGGCGGTTAGTAGTGTCATCTCCCAACTATGGATGCGATTTATCTCGATAGGGTCAAGCAGGCTGTTTACTTGCAGCAGGTTCCCTGCCCGAGTTTCAGTTTCCAGGGGCCTATCCTGTGCTATCGAATTGACCGAATAAGAAGACAAACAGCCGCAATACAGCAGAGTCAGTAACAAGGGTCGCGACAAATTGAGTTGCATGGTGTCAGGGAGAGTGAGATCAACCAGTGAAACTTGGATACGAGAGAGTTCTCAGTATTGAATTATAACAAAATGCGACCACCATTGTTTGTGGTCTAGTGATCTCTCGGTGTACGCAGTCTTACGTCGTAGTATCCAGATTGTGGTAGTTGCGATGACTGAATCTTGGGGTGCAAATCGCAAGAAATTCTAAATCTTCGTTACCCAAATTGTGAATACGTTGTTTTGTCTGAGGGGGAATCAACACCACATCACCGGGCAGCACCTCGCTGGCGTTGTCAGCCCCCACTTCCACTAGTCCCCGGCCTTTTAGAATTACATAACGCTCAAACGTGTCGTTCAGCCAATGCCAGCGAGTAGTTTTCCCTACTTCTACACGGGCTCGTGCGATGGACACTTCAGAATCTTGCGACGAATTCGACACTTCGATGATGTGACAGCCTTCTTTGAAGTAAAACTCATCCTCGACGCGACAACGCCTAATGTGCTCGCTCATGTTCCTTCCCTATTGTGTTAGGTCGAGCGGCAGCTTACCTGTCGGACAAGCGTTGATAAACCCCGAAATGCACGTATTCCTGGTCTGTCTGCTGACCTTCCTGCACATTATTTGGAATCTGGTGGCTTACCGGCGTCAGGCTCTTCAGGTAAGCAGCAATGGAGAGGGCATCGTCATAAGTAATAGCGGCATAGGCTGGCCATGGCATGACGGGCAGGCTGCTGGCGCTATGTTCTGTGGTGCCGACCCGAATCATGGTGACCAGGCGCTCCATGGTCCAAAGTCCCAGCCCCGTTTCCATATCAGGGGTAAGATTTGCCGGGTAGACCACACCAGGATTTTCGTCGACAAAGGGACTGGTGTAGGCAATACCAGTACTGGAGCCGGCCAGGAGTCGATCCGGATTAGGTGCGCCAACCAGCGCACCGTCAGTATGGCAGCTGCCACAGCCCAGCAGGCCAACCAGATACCTTCCCCTCGCCAATTGTTCTACCGAATAGGTCGGTGAAGGCTGCGGCTCTGGGGTTGCAAAGATAGAGGCTGGATTCAGTTGTTCAAACTCTTCGAGAGGATTGTATCCCCCAACGGGTCTGCTGGTTGATCCTGAGCAGGCGACCAATGAAAGGGCTAAAAACCCCAGGAGTGCCATCTGCTTTGCAATTGCCATGTCTAATACCTCCTGAATGACTAGTAGTATGGTGGCATGTGCAGCTCCGGCAAGGCTTGATCTTGCGCAAGTGAGCTGTATTGAGAAGGTCTACGCTTTGGTGGAATGGCCCTGCTTCTCCTTCAGCGCCATTGTGCAGCGTACAAACAAGGTGGCTGGACCTCCCTTGTTTGTACGTTGGCAAGTTATTTACGGTTTGCGGAACTTCATAGTGAAGCGGTCGGTGTTGCCTCTTACCCCCGGTGTACCGACTTCCTGCGTCAGATCATCTTCCGGGTGGTAGTGCATGTCGCTGTAATCGACAAATTCGAAACCAACATCAATCATTTCTTTGATAATCAGCACAGGGTCCAGTCTGCGTCCAACCGCTCGGCTGCCCGGTTGCATATGTCGACGCGTGTGATCGACCACACCGTAGATGCCGCCTGACTTGAGGGCATCAAAAACTGCCTGATTCAGGTTTGCCCGATCCTCAACTGAAGGATTGTGCAGGTTCCAGAATGTCAGCACCATGTCAAAATCGTCGGTATCAAAGTCGAAGCTGGGGATGTTACCCAGGTTGATGGAATCGTTGATTGCTGAGGTGCAACCCAGACCATCCAATGTCATGACATCGCTCTTGAAGTCGTTACTGACACCTACAGAAAACACTAATTCGCCTCCAGCACTGCACAGAGTAGGCCCGAGAAATTTCGACCAATAGCCAGTGGCGGGTGAGATCTCCAACACTTTCATTGTGTCTTGCAGACCAAAGAACTCTAGAACCTCGGCGGGTTTGCGATTGGCGTCACGAGCGACCTCGGCTTCACTGCGAATGTCACCGGATAGGTTTTGCTCTATCCTGGCTTTCGTTCCGGCGACATCGGCCGCCATTAATTGAGCACTTAGGGACAGGCCTCCAAGCGCGAGGATAAATTTTTGCATCAGGTATCTTCTCCTTCTCATGCAGGGGTTATGGATTGATTACGCGGACCGGTGGAATTGAAATTTCTTTCAACGGTTTATTGCTGATTTAATAGCCACCAACGCATCGTGCTAGTTACCGTTTCTGCCGCATCCTGTTGCACAAAATGAGCTGCTCCAGGAACCGCGACTATGGTTGTGGCGCTATCGTTCCAATCCCAGGTGTTGTTCAAACCATCAGAATGCAGCGCGGTGTCTTCCAGTCCGTGAAAAACCAACAATGGGATATCCAGTTGTGGCGCGGCAGGTCTGGCGGCGTTGCCTGAGCTACCGCTGGGGTAGTTTTGTTTGTAATAAGCGAGCATGGCGTTGAAGTCGGAGCGACTGAAAGCCTCTACATAGCGTTCTCTGGCTGCGGCATCAGTCACCCATCCAGACAGAGTCTGGGCGGTCATGGGTCCACCGAAGAAGATGTCGGGATCACTTGGGGAGCCCTCGATGAACACCCGTGCGTAGTTGCTGTTCTGCTGCTGTTCCTGATTAGTGGCTAACTCTCTGCCCATGCCATTGGGGTGGGGCAAATTCAAGATGATCAGATTGTCGACCATCTGTGGCAGGGCAAAGGCGAATTGCCAGGCGACCGCGCCGCCCCAGTCGTGACCCACAATGGTCGCACTATCTTCTCCCAGGTGACGAATTACCGCTGCTACATCTGAAACCAAATACTGCATGGCATAGTTCGACTCACCTTCCGGTTGACCGCTGCGGTTGTAGCCGCGTTGATCGATGGCCACCACTTTGAAGTTTTCACTAAGGCCTTCCATCTGGTGACGCCAGCTGTACCAGAAATCCGGAAAGCCATGGATCATCACTACCAATGGACCATCGCCCATCGTGGCATAGTGAATCTGCACCCCGTTACTGTCGGCATAACCATGCTCGACTTCTGACCAGGCATCAGCCAGAACCAGAGCCGGAGCTAACAGAAAACTACTAAGGAGTGCTACGAGAGAGTGTTTCATCAGAAATTGTCCGCATGTAAGTGATACCAGGGGGATTAAATCAGATTTTCTGCCAAAAGTTTATGCCAAAACCCCCAGCCTATCTGGTCTTCCGCTTGCCGCAGAGAGCCAGCATTAGAGTGCGACCGAGGGATGCTACGTGGTAATATGAACAGCTTTCATAGCGGAGAGGTGATGCTCTCCAAATCTCACGCAAGGCGCATACTCAGGGGGCTTATGATGTTTAGAAGTACCGCATTGCTGGCAATTACGCTGTTTGGCAGCAGCTTATTTGCCCAAAACAACGACTATCCACGCACCAGTTTCGGTGCTCCAGATCTCGAAGGCACTTACAACATTGCCACTGTCACAATGTTGGAACGCGGCGAACAATTTGAGGGCAAGCTTGTGCTGACCCCCGAAGAGGCAGAGACTATGGGTGCAACCGGTGAGAGCTATCTGGAAGATCTCACAGACAACATCGGCGGCGATGAAGGGACCATCGGCGGCTACAATACTTTTTGGATGGATCCGGGTGAACGCATGGCGGTTATCAATGGAGAGATTCGTTCTTCCATCATCGTAGAGCCCGAAAACGGTCGCTTGCCGTGGTCACCGCAGGCACAGCGCATGATTTTTTCCCAGATGTCCGGTGGCGGACAATATGATGGTCCAGAGTCCCGGCCTATGGCTGATCGCTGCCTGGTTGGTTTCGGTTCGTCCGGTGGGCCTCCCATGCTGCCAGTACTCTACAACAACCACAGCCAGATCGTGCAGACCGAAGACTACGTGGTCATTCTTGCCGAGATGAATCATGACGCACGCATTATCCGGATGCGCGACTCCGAGCATTCAGACATGCACAAATGGCTGGGTGATTCCATTGGCTACTATGAAGGTGACACCCTGGTTGTAGAAACCACCAACTTTCATGCGCAGCAAGGATTTCGTGGAGCGTTACGGCACTTCATCTACCTGTCGCAGGAAGCCAAGATCACAGAGCGTTTTTCCCGCTTGGATGCAGATACTTTGCTCTACCGTTTCACCGTGGACGATCCTCAGGTCTACACCCAAGCCTGGACTGGTGAAATACCCATGCGTTCAGTAGAAGATCAAATCTACGAGTACGCCTGTCACGAAGGAAACCATGCACTACCTGGCATTCTGGCTGGTGCTCGCAGGCAGGAATTAGATGCCGAGTTCGGCATTGCAAGCCAAGACTAAATGAGACGCGCCCAAGGCTGAGAGGTTTTGGGCGTAATCACTACTCCTTTGATGTTAATCACCACCAGTCTCCATTAAAACGGTGACACTGAGATAATTCCTGACTCCCGACAGCTTGCCTATGTTCTACAAAAAATTCGCCCTGATGGTCGCCACCGCCCTAACTCTGGTAGCTGGCGTCAGCGGCGCTCAACTAGAACCACAACTCACAGTCAAAGAGATAATGAATGCCATCATTACACCCACCACGGGTACTATCTGGGGTGCGTATCAGTTACAGACTGAGGCAGAGTGGCAGGAAGTGGAGAACGCGGCTTTGAGCGTGATCGCTGCGGCCAACTTGCTGTCTGCTGGCGGTGCTGGAGAGGGGGAGGTCGCGGTGGCTGAAGAAGCTGACTGGCAATCGTACAATCAACAGATGCTGGATGCGGCTCGACAGGTGCTGGTTGCAGTCGCAGCCAAAGATGAAGAAGCCCTGTTTAATGCAGGCAACGATGCCTTGTATCCGCCCTGTGAATCCTGCCACCAGCAATACCAGCAACAGTAGTCTTAAGCCACGACAAACAACGCTGGCAACCGCTCAAGAAACCAAAAGCAGGCGATGCCGCCGAGTCCATAAGCCAGTCCTCGATGGGTGCTGATTACCAGCCCCTGGAACGCACGACTATAAACAAAGTGCAGGGCAGCCATCATCAGAATGAATCCTATTTGCCCGGCTTCGACACCGAGGTTGAAAAACAGCAGGGCGAGTGGAATGTCGTTGTCGCTCAGCCCCAGTTCTCCCAGCGCGCCGGCGAATCCGAAACCATGAAACAGGCCGAATATGAAAGCCACGAGCCAGGGTTTTTCGTGAACCAGTGTGCGGACTCCCTGTTGTCCCATAACCACTTCGCGCGCCAACATTAAGATAGAAAGCGCAATGAGGGCCTCGATAGGAGCATTGGGGACTGGGAAGATGCCGAGCACCGCGAATGCCAGGGTAATGCTGTGGGCGATGGTAAACGCCGTGATGGTTTTGATTAGTTTCCAGAACCCACTCAGCAGTAATAACAAGCCCAGTACAAACAGCAGGTGATCGATACCGAACAGGATATGCTCAGCACCCAGGATTAGATAGCGGGAGGCGAAGTTACTGAGTGAGCCAGCGCCGGCCTTGAGATCGCTGAGCGGAACGCTGACTCTGGTGCCATCTCCAGGGAAATAACTGGAGACATCACTACCATCCCGCCAACGTGCTACAACCACAACCCCTTCGAGTGCCCAGGGAAACATCAGTTCATCTTCGATTGACAGTGCTGGCTCACATTGGAACTGATAGCTGAAGTTACCTGGGGGCAAACCGGTGCAGTGAGCAGGTAGGATGCGTTCGATGTTGAATAAGGGAGGAACTTGTTGATCGACAATGGAGAGCCGGTATTGGTTGTCGGTGTCCTCATCAAGAAAGACTCGCGCCACCCCAGTAACATCTACATCGTGGCCCAATGTGGGTTGGGCGATGAATGCTGCTAACAGTATGAAAGTTGACCGGAGTATGGCGCGCATAGTTGTTTAGTGTTCTGAATCCGCAGCTTCCGTAATCACTATGGAGTACTTATCGAAGAGCCTGGAAATTTCCACTTGTAGCCTCGCTTCTTCTTCGGAATTTATCCATTCCAGTCTTACTCTGTCTCTTATTTCGGATAACTCTGGCAGACGTTCTGGATAGACAGTTGTGGTTTGCAACCAGTGTTGACCGCGGTTACTGACGAAAGGACCGGCCCATTCGCCTGCGGCTGAAGCAAACACCTGATTGGCGAACTCTTCGCTGAAGATGTTTGACACATCCAGGTGGTTAATATTGGGTAGGGGACCACTGCTGCCAGGGTTCGACTCGAGTAGCGCCTCCGCAGAACCGCCTGCCTCCAAAAGGGACAAAGTGCCATCCGGCAATGTCTCGCGAGAGTCGAAAACTAATTCAATCACGTCCCGCGAGGACGGGATGCGGTAGCGGTCAATGTTGGCTTCATAGAACGTCTGTAATTCTTCATCGCTTGGCTGGATGATCTCTCCGCTTAATACATGCAGCATTTTTTGAGCAAGCATGTCATGGATACGTGCATCATTGTCGAGTCCAAGCGCAAGAGCCTCTCGAACCAATATTTGTTCTTCAACATAGCGGGCAGCTACAAAATCTCGTTGCTCTTGCGTCAACTCCTCACCGGTAGCCATTTCCTGCATGAAGACTCTGGCATCAATTTCCCGCTGATCCAGTTCCAGCACGTTTTCCTGATTCACACTACTCAATCCATAGGCGACAAAAATCAACAGCGCCAACAGAAAGAAGTGCACGGTAGGTTCGTGTAATAAGCGTTGCCAGAGCGTACGAGGAGTTTGAGTGTCGGGCATGAATTGACCTTATGCATTCAAGCTATATCGTTGAGCTGGCTGGCGATTGTGGCTGTCTGAGGCTTGCATTGCCAGCATCGATGCGATTGTATATCCGGCTAGGAGGGGCAATCCAGTCATGGAACCATTGAGCCAGCACTTTATCGACAATTGCCGCCGTGAAGGAGGCAAGATCATTCGCGGCGACAGCATGACGCGTATTGAAACTTTCGTCGATGCTGCCTTCGCGTTTTCCTTCACCATGCTGGTAATCAGCATTGACGAAATTCCTCTAAGTCCCGCAGAACTCTTCGAGTTATCGAAAGATATTCCGGCCTTTATGCTGAGTGCACTCATCATTGGTGCCATCTGGCTATCTCACTCCAACTGGAGCCGAGTGTTTGGTTTACAGGACAGGGCCACGGTTAATCTCAGCCTGGCGTTGGTAGTACTGGTACTAATCTTCGTCTATCCCATCAAGCTGGTTTCTCAGGCGACA
>JAKSCP010000171.1 GCA_022360535.1 Pseudomonadales bacterium
ATCAGGACTACCCGCTGTTACTGGAAATTCACGGCGGACCCTTTACCGCCTACGGACCCTATTTCTCTACCGAGGTTCAGCTCTATGCAGCAGCCGGTTATGTGGTGCTTTATACTAACCCCCGTGGCTCTACCAGCTACGGTTATGAGTTTGCCAACGAGATTCATCACAATTATCCGGGTCAGGACTACGATGATCTGATGTCAGGTGTGGACGCCGTAATTGCTCGCGGCTTTATCGATGAAGAGCAGCTGTTTGTAACCGGTGGCTCCGGAGGTGGCGTTCTCAGTGCATGGATTATTGGCAACACCGATAGATTCGCTGCGGCAGCTGTAGCGAAGCCGGTGATCAATTGGATTAGTCATGCCTTGTACAGCGATATTCCCGAAGGCGTTACCCGTTACTGGTTCGAGAATATGCCATGGGAAGATCCCCAGGAATACTGGCGCCGTTCCCCGCTTTCACTTGTGGGCAACGTGAACACACCCACGTTGCTGCTCACCGGTGAAGCCGATCATCGAACGCCGATTGCGGAATCTGAACAGTACTACCAGGCACTTAAACTGCGGGAAGTGGATACGGCAATGGTAAGAGTGCCAGAGGCATCTCACGGTATCGCGGGCCGCCCGTCTCACCAGATTGCGAAAGTCGATAACATTCTGGCCTGGTTCGAACGTTATCGAAAGCAAACAGACTGAGTGTTCTCGTTAAGAATCTTGTTGCGGGCGGCGGTAAGCTCGTTGTTGTAGCTGCCGCTCGTAAGCAATTTGTGCCAATTCACTGCTATCGGTCACTAGGTCAGCCTGCAGGTTTTGCAGCTCAATAAGTCTGATTTCCAGATCAGTTTGGGTTTCCAGTTCGCCGGTGTGGCGAATATGTTGAACCTCGATGTCGCAATGTCGTTTCAGGTAATGTCCCACCAATAAGCTGCGATGACAGATCGCTGGATCTTTCTCCGCGCACAACATCGCAATATTCATATTCTTACTCAAGCCAGTTTGTAGACGATGAATACCTTCAAGAAAATCCACAGACTGCATTAGTCTAAGAAACTGTACCTGGCCGGATTCATCGTAGTGATCATCGTTTTCCGATCGCGGTCCCAGCTCGCGCCCCATGTAAACATAGTGTATTTGCGCCTTACGTAGCGCTGCCTGTAATGCCTCGCGATGGTATTCCTTGAATGCAGCGCTGTAGGGAACGGAGCGAATGTCAGCAACGGCACCAATTTCGTGGGAATGTAATTGATCCAGCAAAGTAGTCAGGGGTTTGGTTGCGTAGCCGATACTGAATAGAGACATAACTTTGCCGGTCACATGCTAAGAGGTGTTTTGTTGATCTTTGATGGCGTCAGTTGCCGCATTTTCTTTGCTGTACCTTTGGTCAGCGGGAGCAACAAGTTGCCACGATATCCCCAGCATCACTGCAGCTCATTTAATTGAATTATCACATGGTCGATCAGAGTCAAAACTTCTTCGCCCTCGCCATTGGTTTCGTATCCTTACTCGATCTGATGGTGGTGGTTGGTCTATGGTTGAGTTATACCACAGCGGGCAGAGAATATTTAAAAGTTGCTTGTTTCGCGGGTCTATTCGAAATACTTCGTCATGGCATCGATTTCATCACCGGCACGAGCAACGATTCGATCACCTGGTATCTTTTAGGTCAGGTATTTCAATTCGGCTCGACCCTGTTATTTGTTGCCGCACTGCTACTAATTTATGAAACCGTAACCCGGTTTTATTATTGGGCATTCGCTGTGCTTGGTATCGGGATGATAGTCATCTTCGTGCTGCAGATGCTTTCCGACGCACCAGTGGCTGGTGGCAGCGGTTACCTCGAATCGAGTCCGCTGATTGCATTGAGTTTCGTCTTACTGTGGCGTGCAATAAAAACCGGCGATCAGCTTACTCCGGGTAAATTATTTCTGGTGTTAGCCAGCGCCTCCGTTGCCTTAATCAGAAGCACACTGCCAGCGCTTGAACTAAACGATATCTACTTGCTGCTCTATTACATGGAGTATCTGTCGTTCACCTTGCTGCTGGTTGCCATGGTGTTGTATGAGTTGGAATTCGCCAAACAACAAATTGGTGATTTGTTGGCGGAGAAAACCCAGTCGGAGCAGGATCTGCAGTTCATTGTCGACAATTCTCTCGATGTCATTCTGGTTGCGGACCAGGTGGGGTTGCTGCAGTCCTGGAGTGCCAAAGCCAGAGAAATATTTGGCTATAGCCACGAGCAGGCGGTGGGTAAGATTCACATGGACGATCTTTTCGTCTCCAATTTCTGGGGCCAGGACATGGGTGAAGACGACGAGGTGCAGGCCAAGATGGAGAGTATCGACGGCAAGTCGTTCCTGGTCGACGTGCGGATGCGGGAAGTGAGCGAGGCTGGGGGAACCTATCACCTGTTTGTGTTGAGATTGGTGGAAGAGCCGAAAATCAATACAACCCTAAGCGAAACCTGAACTGGATTATCTTGTGGGTCATTCTGCCTGATAAACTCTCGCTTGCTTTAGGTGTAAGCGCAATTTCTGTGTCATCACCGTGCTGCTGAAAAGCACAGGAGTGAATGACAAGAAAGCATTGTTATTGATCTTGTCCGTAATTCTCAAGTCGAGTCTTCAGGTTTCCAAGCACTTCACCAATCTGGCGAAACTCCGTATCAGTTCGGTAAAATTCTTCCATCAGCTCCTGTAGCTTGTCGTAATTTCTCCTGTTTTCTGCAAAAAGTTGTCGCTCCGTTTTCAGGGAAGCGAGCCCACTGAGGGCGGCACTTATATTCCCAGAACCAAGCAGGAAGGTTGCTTCTGATGCGTTTTCCCCACGATACTTCAGCATAAACGTTGGTTCACAGACTCGCTGCGTTATATGTGACATCGTGGGATTAAACTTGTAGCAGACTATGTCGAAGCTATCGTCAATATTGAGTTCATTAAATTTCTCATAAAAATCTTCTTCAACATTAGAGATCAGGTTTCGTAATCCAGCTCGTGAAAGTGTTGGAGTGACTACAATTTCGTAGGGTTTTTCTGCTTCGGTCTGTGACTCCTCTGGCTCCGATTCCTGTTGTGCAGCTATAGGTAACGCAAAAATTAACGCAAGGTAGCCGATCTGTTCAGGTTTCATTAGTTTCATGATTTTATCTCTAAAAACTCTTTGCAATTCAGAATGTCGTTGCAAAGCCACGCGGTGCTCCGCTGCTAATTTTCATTGTAGTGTTCCAGGCGATACTTTAGCTGCTCCATAACACTGGCAATTTCTCCGATTTCTTGATTCGTTCGCACCGCTTCTTCTAGTTTCTCTGTGAGCGTTTCGAAATACCGTTTTTGATTCCTGCGCATTTCCCCTTCAGTAGGTAAGTAGACGCCCATAAGTTTTGATCCGAGAGAGTTGCCCACTCCACCATTGCCCCCGGCGGACATCAGAAACAAGGCATCTCCACTCTGCTGGGATCGGTACTTGATCATGAACAGGGGCTCACATGCCCGCCTCTTGATATGAGTCATGGCTGGTGTGTACACATAGCAATACATGTCGTACATGTCGTCATCGTTAAACTCGTTGAACTTCTCGAAGAAATCTTCTTCCACATCTTCAATGAGGTCGCGTAGATAAGCTCTCGAAGGTTTGCTTGTAATAACTACCTCATAGGGCTTATTCGACTCGTTCTGCTGCGTCGAATTCTCTTCCTCTTGCTGTGCGAACAGGAGTGAGGGGCAGAACAGGGCTATGGCTGATAAAGTGATTAGTGAGCTTGGTTTCATGATGTATCCCTCTGATAACAATCGTTAGACATTGCTTCATTGTGGGTTATGTTGCTTAAGGGGTGCGCGGTGCAGTTATTCGTTAAATTGCCGATTTAAGTTGGCGCAGATAAATGTGGAGATCTCGTAACTCTTGGTTTTCGTTAAGGACTCTATTAAGTGCAGCCGTGAGATCACGCATTCTGATGTGGTTAGTGTTCTCGTACATGGACGGGTAGGAAATCACAGTGGCCACATTTGAATACCTCCCAACGATGGCGCTTCTCGCCTCTATCACAAACCTCGGCTCACAGAAGTGTCTGGGAATAAATGAACCCTTTGGCCGGTAAGTGCCACATAGCACATGCAGTGATTTGTCCTTTTCGCTGGCATTGAACAAGCTAAAATATTCGGCTTCTACTTTTCTTATCTCCCGGAATAATTCAGATTTCGACAGATCTGCAAGCACTGAAGTGTAGCCAATCTCGGACGCTTCGACCGATCCGGCAGAATCATCGGTTGAGTTGCCTGCGATGGCAGGCTGAAGGGAAGTCTCGGGTATGAGTGATTCATCTGTCACAGGCAACCCCAGGTCAAACGCATAGTCTTGCTCTCTTACGATTTCCAGGTTGTGTGTACTTGCTTCCAGGCTTTTTGATGCGTTGGTCGAGAGAAGGTGCGGCGGTTTTGAAAGTTGACCAATATCAGCCAGGTTGTTTATCTCCGGAATGGGTTCTGGCAGTGAATAACTGCTTGGAAGCGCACTTTCCGCGGGTGCCAGGAGGTTTGAATCCCTGGTTCGAAACGGCGATTTATGGCTAAACGCCTCTTCGCTGAGTTTCATGTCGAACTCGTATTTCTCCCAGTTGAATGCTTCTACCAGCGACGCTCGAAGAAAAGTGCCCGCGCACAACCAGACAACTAATACCGCTGAAATCAGTACGATTGCCGGGGGCACTAAAGAGGAGGTTTTTGCACTGTTGGAAGGAAAGTCCAGAAGCAAAGCTACTCTGGACTTCAACAACTGAGCCGACAACATGTTTTGTGTCAGCAGTTGTTGGTCTGTTGCTAACTTGCAACTGCGCGTAATCGAGAGCAGGTCTTCCGCATAGTCTTTATTAGCTATACCGCTGTGTAGAACACCAATATCGCTGGCACTCTCCGCTTCAACCTTCAGCCTCGAAAGTGCATACCAGGCAAAGGGATTAATCCACAGCAAAGAGCAAAACAGATAGCCGCCTGAAGTGCTCAGCCAGTCTAAACGCGCAATATGGCTCATCTCATGCGCTAATGCGCTGGTGAAAGCTCTTTCTGTCCACCCTTTGGCGATTAAGGGAAAAATCACTACAGGTTTGAACAGGCCAAATGACACAGGAGAAGAAATTTCGTCACTGAACTTGACGATCACGGGTCGACTAATGTTGAGCTGCTGTCTTTTCTTATTGATCTTTCTGACAAAGGCCAGGTCAGCGATGGGAGTGGCGTGTTGATTGATCCGGTGAATTTTGATTGCAGCGATCAGTATCTGAGCCAGGAAGGCGGCGCAAATAATGAAGTAACCACTGATGCCCACAGTGCGCCAGAACTGCAAATCCATCGAGACATCAGCCGCGTTTTCTTCAAGTTCTGGCACCTCAAGTGAAGCGAAGGAGAGAGTGACCATCTCATAAGCAGATGCAGTCTCAGTTTGTTCAACGGTTGTGCTGCTTGCTGGAGTCAGGAAAGGAATCAGTAACAGGCAAACCAACATGTTAAGCCAGAGCAGGTGACGGGTTATCGGGCTCATAACTGGCTTAAACAGCCAACAGACGAGGGAAGTAAGAAGGACGACGAATCCTGACTTCAATAGCCAGTCAGCGACTGGCGAAAGCAGCACTACCAATTGTGGAAGCAAACTGGATATGTCTGTTGTCAGGTCTATGATCACCGGACCATCCTTCTGCAATGGTTAATTTGGTCGTTACTTCTTGCGGGTTCTATGTTCTCGAATCATTTTCTCCAGTTCCCGCAAATCCTCATCGGAGATTTCATCGAGATTACCGCTGATTAATTGGTTTACCGCCAGTACAGGCTCGCCCTGAAAGAACGTATCGATCACATCTGATAGTGCTGAGTTGGACACTTCGTTGATGTCTTGCGCGGGAGAATACACATACTTGAGACCGCTCTCTTTCAAGTTGACGTAACCCTTCAATACGAGATTCTTTAAATGGGTTCGGACTGAAGAATTGCCTGGTGCATTGGCCATATGCGCCTGCACGTCCTTGGCGCTGGCTTCGCCCAGGCGAAACAGCAATTCCAGAATTTCTTTTTCACGGCGACTGAGTTTCTCTAGTTTTGGCATAGGTCAGAATGTCGGTAAGTTGAGTGTGATCGACGCGTGTGCGAAAATACTCGCACACTGCGAAAAAAATAACATAGTTAGATGATTTGTCAATAAAAATAGCACTGAATCGAGAGCCAGCGATCTAAATATAAGCTCTAGCGGAAGCCCAGGATATGCAGGCTAGAAACAACAGAGTGACGAAATTCATAGCTCACAGCCTGGTAGTGGTGACTGGATTATTGTTGTTGGCAATGCAAGGGAATGCGCAACACGCTGTGTTGAGCGAGGGCATATTGCACCTGCCGGTAGTCGTCGTAGGTGATGAACAATACCAGGTGGATTTGGAACAAACGTTTATCGACGACCAGATTCGCTACCAGCTCCGCGAGGCTGAATCAGTCTCTCTGGCTCTATCGGATGATCTGATAACTTATTCCGACGGCTATCTCTCCGTTCCTTCCTACCAGATCGCGGATGAGAGTTACTGGGCGCAATTAAAACTCGTTAATGATAACCCTATTCAGTTCGCTTTAGTGGCGAGCGGTCCTCAATCTCCTGAACCCTACGATTGCAATAGCCCACTCATCGATCTATCAACCAGCAGCACGACAGGGCAGTTCCAACAGAGTGGTGCATGGAAAACAGCCGTTCCTGATCAGGTAGGGGTGAGTTCACAACTTCTTGATTTAGTCACATCGCAACTAAATGACGGCACCTACACCGGTATCGACAGTGTGCTAGCCATCAAATGTGGCTTCCTTATCTACGAGCAGTATTTCAATGGCTACCACAGCAACGCTGTTCATGATCTCAGGTCCACCACGAAAAGTATTACTTCTGGTCTGGTGGGGATTGCCATAGACAAGGGGTTTATCGAGAGCGTTGATCTGAAGGTGGCACCGTTCCTGGCAGCGTATCCGCGAGTGGAAACCTGGACTGAGACTCAACAGCAGATGACTATTGAAGATCTGCTGACCATGAGAA
>JAKSCP010000036.1 GCA_022360535.1 Pseudomonadales bacterium
TTAGCAATACACCACGACACTTTTTCAGATGCTTCGAGGTGCAAACCCTTCATATTTATGGACTGGACTAGTTATCCTTCTACCGTGTACTCTCGATTCGCTTCTTTGTGAGAAACAAGGTATCACGATGGCCCATTGCCCTGTGCGAGTCCTGACGTTTTGTGCGCTTCTGGCTCTAAGCCTGAACTCCTGTAGCGAACGCGCCACTGAAACCACTCCTGCTCCGGAAATCAGCGAGACTGAAGCATCCAGCGTTGAAAACACCTCCCCATCTGCTGAGATTGAAGCCAGGCTGCATGAACATATTGCCGTGCTTGCGTCGGATGAATTTGGCGGTCGGGCGCCAGCTACACCCGGTGAAGAACTCACCATCAACTATTTGCGCGATCAGTTTGCAGCGATGGGAATCGGTCCTGGCAATGGCGATAGTTATTTTCAACCCGTAGACGTGACAGAAATAACCGCGACTGGCGGACCTGTACTGAACATACAAGGCAGCGATTATGAGGCTAGCTTCACCTATATTGACCAGCAAGTCGTTGGCTCACCCCAACAAATACCCTTCGTAACCGTACAGGGCAGCGAAATGGTATTCGTTGGCTACGGCATCGTGGCGCCAGAACGAGGCTGGAACGACTACGCTGGCATCGATGTGACCGACAAGACTGTGGTCATATTGGTCAACGATGCGGGCTACGCAACGCAAGACCCTGAACTGTTCAATGGCAATGCCATGACTTATTACGGGCGTTGGACCTATAAGTACGAAGAAGCGGCACGTCAGGGCGCTGCTGCCGCCATCATCGTGCACGAAACCGGACCGGCAGGCTACGGATGGGAGGTAGTCGGTAACAGCTGGACCGGTCCACAAATTGGACTCACCTCTCCCATTCTCAATGGCGATCGCTCCGAAATTGAGGGCTGGATTACTCTGGAAACTGCGGAAGAGATATTCGACGGCGCAGGCCTGGATTATCAAGAGATGAAAGCTGCCGCCATGCAGCCAGGATTCAGACCCGTCCCAATGTCAGACCTGCGCCTGAATGTGTCGATTGAGAATTCTGTGCGCACGTCGCTTTCGCAAAATGTGGTCGCGGCAATTCCTGGAACCACGCGACCCGAAGAAACCATTATTTATACTGCACACTGGGACCACCTGGGCGAGCTGCCAAGCTTTTTGGATAGAGACAACATCTATAACGGCGCAGCCGATAATGCGTCCGGCACTGCAGGCCTGTTAGAACTTGCAAGGCTGCATTCGCAGCTACCTCCACCCGAGCGCACTATTGTGTTTCTCGCAGTAACCGCAGAAGAGTCTGGCCTGTTAGGTTCGCAGTGGTATGCAGAGAATCCGATCTACCCCATCGCCAAGACTGTAGCGAACATCAATATCGATGGCCTGAATACTTTCGGACGGACCCGCGATGTCGTTGTAGTGGGGGCACGCAGCAGTGAGCTGGAAGACTATCTGGAAACTGCGGCTGCCAGCCAGGACCGCTACCTCGTGAATGAACCTACACCAGAGCGCGGATACTACTATCGTTCAGATCATTTTAACTTTGCCAAAGTGGGCGTCCCGGCGCTTTACGCCGACTCCGGAGAGGACAACCGCGAATTCGGACGCGAATACGGCGCCGCCATGGCACAGGATTACATCGACTTTCGTTATCACGGACCGGGCGACGAATATAATCCTGATTGGGATCTAAGTGGTGCGGTTGAGGATCTGATGTTGTATTTTGAAATCGCCTCGCGCCTGGCAAATCAAAGCACCTGGCCGGAGTGGTATGAAGGAAATGAGTTCAAGGCTATTCGCGACATAACTGCAGATCAGCGGCTCTAGTGAAATTTGCACATCAAATAAAAGTTGCTAGTTAGAGTTGGATTCAACTAGGCCGAATTTCGAGTGACAATAACAAAAAAGGCCAGAGTAAATGTGCAGCGCTGTAACATACGGGGTATATGCAACACCAATCATTCGCGATAGCGGCCACATTCCCCATATATTCCATCGGGAAAAGGATGCGGTCCGTTAACCACGGTGCTATGGAAAGCGCTGCACCACTGATTTGACCAACCCAAGGCCAACGGGCTGCAACCCGTCGCACTTCCAGTTTGCTTACATCCAGAAAACAGGTAGCCACAAGGGCTGCCGCTTTTCGGGTTTGCACTACCGCATCGTATCCCAACAGACCGGCGTAGGGGGCACTAATAACTTAATAGCTTAGGGATTTTCTCGTTGGGAGGGTTGTCTTCAAAGTTGTTAGTGCCCCCTGCTTGCCTGTGGGGATTACCTGCCTGCATCAGAACCCAACGGCAAACAACTAGCGGCTATGGATTTAACTATCAATGTACTTCTGGGAGAGGAGAATTTAGGTTACTGAGCAAGGTGGCACTCTTAGATGAGTTACACTCTTTTGCAACAAATTCTTAATTTCAGAACTTAGTGGGCTTGCTTTTCAATAGCCGCCCCATTCCTAAACCATAGCTTCAGACTACTTCGGCTAACACATCAAGAATCGAGCTGAATTAGCTGTGAGTGGCCCCTATGACGGTTTTTGTGATTTCACCGACTCGGTCACTTCGTTAATGATAGTTTCAATGGCGTCTTTCAGGTGACGAGGTAATTCGCGGTAGTTTTGCAAAAGCCGGTATTCTGTTCCCGAGATCGAAAAGATCGACTCCTCTTGTTTTGAGTAGACTTTACCTGTCTCTTCGACTGCGGTTGTAGTCCGGCGAGCGGGAAGCTCTCCATCCAGCAGCCACGACCTCCGTACACCTAAAATAGAGGCAACTTCAGCGATTCTTGTCGAGGACGGGAGTGATTCTCCCCCCAACCACTTCCTAACAGCTTGCGGAGTGACTTCGAAGATTTGCGCCAACTCTTTGAGTTGCGCCCCACTGTAACCGGCTTCATCAAGAGCTTGTCTCAACCGCGCCGCGAATGCGTCTCGTGCTGGGCTATTCACTGCAAATTTGGATCACACTTTAAGTTAATTTATGAGTAAATTCTGGTTTACACGAGAGGAACTATCAGTTATTTTGTGGGAACTATCGGTTATTTTGTGGTATTACAGCCAAGTCATCCGATCTATCATGTTTCAGAAGTTTTCAAACAAAACCTACCACCTCCATGCCAAACTACAGATGGTCGCGATCATTCTCAGAATGAAAGATCATGAAACCACAGCGGGCCTTCTCTCAAAACTCGAGGCCGTGAGAATTAAATATGCATTACGCGTTACCGGCGGAGTGCAAAAAAAAGCCGCCAAGATGCTGTCGTTGAGTGCTCCGGCGTTCAGCCGAAAAATTGCTGCCCACGGTATCGATACTAGCGAATATTGTTAGCCAAGAGCAATCTTGTTAGCGCCGTGCCAAGGGGAATCAATACCCACTCCGAGAAAAGCTGGAGGAGGCTCTTTAATTGGATGCCTGATGCTTGTCGCTACTATTGTAATCAGGCAATGGAACCTAACCAAGCAAGCCAACCAGTTCCCACCCCGACTACTCCGACTCGAACTGGGACAATATCTCCGTTGCAGACATTATATGGACATATAGCCTGATCATGGGTGACAAGTTCTTTAGACTAATTCGAA
>JAKSCP010000035.1 GCA_022360535.1 Pseudomonadales bacterium
ATACAGCCGCCGCAACTAATGCGCAGACTGAGCGAGTCGTACCCCGTGTGGTCCTTTGTGCATTGCATTTTGAATATGAAGTAAGAGAAGTAAAAGGCATGCGTAGTTCTCCAAAGCCGAGATGTGGGTCAACGTCAGCAACCTGCACATGAAACCGTGACCTCGCAACACTGCGAACCCAACCATTAGTGCAATCAGGTACTAACCTTGCAGATGACTATAGCAAGAGCGATAAGAGGGGATTTTGATCCAGGTCACTCAGACCTTCGGTATCAATTAGTGCAGGTAAAAACGGCGAAGTGCAAGCACAAACTGGCGATCACTTGTGCTTTCTGCTCTATGGGATTAGATGAAAGTTTGTTTTGACTCTAAGTTTCGAGAGCCGATTGTATTATTACTTTACCTTCAGCTAACTGCAGGCGCCGATCCTCGTCGTAACCCAACGCTTCGAGAATCTCCATACTGTGTTCACCTAGCTTGGGTGCCGGTCGGCGAATGCTACTCGGGGTTAGCTGAAAACGGGCGGCAGGATTTGCCTGTCTTACTTCACCAAACCCTGCGATCTGTTGGCGGGAAATTGTGTCGCTTTCGGCCAACTGTGGATGATCGAGCAACTCCATTCGATTGAGTAGAGGCGCTGACGGGACATCGTGTCTGGCAAAGCGGGCAAGAATGTCGGCGGTGCTGTATTTGACAATCTCCTCAGCAATAACGTCTCTGCGTTCCGATGCGTTTTTTCTTCGAGCTAAAGCTGTAGCAAATCTCTCATCCGTAATGAGTTCTTCTCGTTCGAATGCCTTGCAGATGCCTTCCCATTCTTTGTCTGAAATGACACTTGCGGTGACATGACCATCGCTGGTTTCATAAACGAGATCGATCGAGGAAAAAGTTTTCCGAACATCGGTTTCTTTCTCGGCATAAGTAAGACCGGTCATTCCTTCAGGCCAGAAGAAAGCGACGGTGGCGTCTAACATGGATAGTTTGATGTGCTGCCCCTTACCCTGATTCTCACCTTCCCGTTCCCGATAAAAGAGTGCGCTGGAGACCGCTTGTGCAGCAGTCAGCGCAGAGACTTTGTCAGCAAGAATGATGCGAAACATGCCTGGCCTGCCAGTATTTCGGTCGTACTGAATATCGGTGGCGCCGGAAAGCCCCTGGATGATCGGATCATAGACCCGGTGGTTGGCGTAGGGACCATTCTCGCCAAAGCCACTGATTGAGACATAGATCAACTTCGGATTCTTTGCTCTTACTACCGACTCGCCGAATCCCATTCTGTCCATTGCGCCGGGTCTGAAGTTTTGTAAGAGCACATCGGCGTCCTGGATCAGGTCCCATAGGATTTGCTTCCCTGCGTCTGCTTTAAGGTCTAGAGCCAGCGAGCGCTTGTTTCGATTACAGGAATAAAACGTGGCAGCGACGCCATTGTGTGGCTCACCCAAATGGCGCAGCTGCTCGCCGTGGATCGGCTCCACCTTGATAACATCGGCACCCTGATCGCCCAACATCATTGCGGCAACTGGGCCTGACACCATGCTTGTAAGGTCAAGTACTTTGATACCGTGCAAAGGGCCCATGTCGCGCCTCCTGTAGATTGAAACCTATCCGGGTTTATTGATCGCTGAAGCTTTCTGGTATGCAGGACGAGAGGCGATACGCTTTCTATACTCCTGCAAGGTTTGCGGCATCGGGATGTCGTAGGTATGTACCCAGTCTAAGCAAGTCATCAAAAACAGGTCGGATAATGTGAAGCGTTCATTTAATAAATACTGCTTGCCTGTCAGGTGCCGCTCTATAACCTTAAGGTGCCTGATGGCATACTTCTCTGCCGCTTCAATAGCAACCGGCGCTTCACCGTACACTTGAGACAGCGCACCATGTCTGCGAATAACATACAGAGCGCTCTCGTCCAGCTCGCCGTAGATATAGTTTAACCATTCCTCTTCCCTGGCTTGTTGGTCGATATCCTGTGGAGACTCCATAGTCGCGGCGTTGCCATAGCGCCGAATGAGGTAACGGCAGATGGCAACGCTCTCAGACAATTGAATGTGCTTGTCTTTGAAGAAGGGGATTTTCTGTTTCGGGTTTAACTGAGTGTATTCTGTAGTCAGTGTTTCACCGGTGCGGGGCCCGATGGGATTCAGTGCATACTTAATATCCAATTCTTCCGCGACCCAGATCGGCCGTAGTGTCCTTGTTGTGCCTGCACCCCATAGGGTGATTGCAGGGGCATCTTGTTGCTCGAGCATTGATCTCAGCCTGGTGCATTTGCTGCGTTGGATAGCGTGGGCCACTAGCCCAGCACGAGCATAACAAATGGCCTCTTTGGCGGCTATGAAACCGAAAACCGGGTCTCACATCTTTGGTTTTTCTACTTGTTGACAGCGATACTGCTGGTCAATACTATGCGGATACTTATTGGTTCAACTGTTTCTAGAGCCCCGGTAGCGCCCACAGAGCGACCGGGGCTTTTTATTGGTTCCGACAATCCAAACAAGAGGAATCACTAATGAAACAAGACTCAATAGACGAAGGGCTGTTCACTTCTATTAACCACCAGCAGCATTGGTTGGTGTTTCGGGGAGCAGACTTGAGCAATCCGGTTTTGCTCATTTTGTCTGGTCCAGGAGTTGCGCTCTCGGCTGCTGCTCCTTTTTTTGCGGCCTGGGAAGAGCACTTCACGTTAGTGTATTGGGACCAGCCCGGTTCTGGTGCAACCCACAGTGTGAATCAGCAACTGGCATCCGAATTGACTCTGGATCAACTAGTTTCTGCCGGCATTGCCGTTGCTGAATTCGCGTGCAACAAACTCGAGGTAGAAAAAATCGCAGTACTCGGAATCTCAGGCGGGTCGGTGTTGGGGTTGCGCATGATGCATCAACAACCTGGGCGCTTCTCAGCGTATGTTGGGACAGGACAATTTGTGAACTGGCTTGAGCAGGACAAGTTGAGCTATCAGTTGTTGCTAGCCAATGCCAGAGCGAGTGGTAAGCTCGAAGCGGTCAGAGAACTGAGTGAGATCGGCCCGCCGCCTTACGCCGATGCTTCGATTGATGGTATTAAATCCAGGTATCACTCTGCTATGACTGAAGCCGAGGTGGAACAGTTTTCAGTTTTTTCCGCCATTATGGCCGAGTCATTATCTAATCCTCCGCAGGGCGCCAACTACATTCCTGCCAGGGTAGCACTGGAAAATCCAAGAAGCCTGGCCATGGCAGCCTACGCCGCTTTGCGAGCAGATCTGCTGGCGTTTGATGCGTGGAGCCTCCCCATGTCATTTGCAATGCCCATATTCTTCATCCAGGGCGAAGAAGATGTGTACTCCATTACTTCCATAGTCCAGGCCTATGAGCGAGAGATAAACGCACCAGCGAAGGCGACGCTGCTGGTAGCCGGTGGTGGACATAGTGTGTTTTGGTTACGCGACAGATTTCTGCAACTCCTGAATCAGCACGTTCGACCGGTAATTTCCACTTAGGTCTTTATCCAATTCTGTCGTAGTTAAGGCATACGTCTATCGACCAAGAGCTAAAGCTCTATGGATATGCAAAGGGCCTTAACTGCGACAAAGGTTATTTCTCCTGGAATGGGGAATTTTCGCCTGCGCGTAGCTGAAATCCTCGAAGGCAGGCGTCTTCGAGACCCAGTAGCTCGAGCTATCGATCTCGGGCTCATCGGTCTTATTGTCTTGAATGTGATTGCGATTGCTCTGGAGTCTGTGCCGTCTCTGATGCAGGCCTATCAGCGGCAGTTTTTCATACTGGAAGTATTTTCCGTCTTCGTATTCTCAATCGAATACATAGCTCGGGTGTGGAGCTGTGTTGAGCTACGCGGGCATAACAGGTCGCACTCGATACTTACTCGCCTGAAATTCATGACCACGCCGATGGTGCTGGTGGATCTGCTGGCCATACTGCCTTTCTATATTACATTTCTTATTGGAGTGGACTTACGCTTCTTGCGTGTCATGCGCCTGCTACGAATCTTTAAGCTCACTCGCTATTCCGAAGCCATGACCACCATGTTCGAAGTTCTACAGGAAGAAAAGTCGGTGTTGGTTGCAGCGGCTTTCATCATGTTCATTCTGGTTGTGTTGGCGTCGAGTGGTATTTACCTGATCGAACAAGATGTTCAGCCAGACGTATTTGGCAGTATTCCTGCCGCCATGTGGTGGTCCATAGTCACCCTTACCACCGTAGGTTATGGAGATGTCACACCGATCACTGCCGGCGGCAAGGCGTTTGGGGCCCTGGTCGCCATAGTCGGTGTCGGGATGGTGGCAATGCCGGCCGGTATTTTGGCCTCAGGGTTTGCCAACGCTTTTCGTCGTCGACGGGTGAGTTTTGAGCAGGAACTGCAAATTGCATTGGAAGACGGCGAACTGAGTGAAGCTGAATGTGAATCTCTAAAGCGTATTCAAGCTGAATTGGGTGTTTCGGAAGAGGACGCTGAGCACCTATTGCGTTTTGCCTTGAGGCAACTGAATGGAGCCTCACTTCAATGCCCCAAGTGTGGTCACAGAATTTAGTCAATTCTATGTGGCGTCTGCGCCCATGACGATTACTTCGTCGGGTTAAGTGAATGCAGAGGGTCAAACAAATAGTTGGAGTGGTTTATGGATTTC
>JAKSCP010000034.1 GCA_022360535.1 Pseudomonadales bacterium
AATCCCGGGCTATGAACCAGGGCTATGAGAGCTCCAGCTCAATAATCAGTGACCTTTAGCTAACTCTTCTTCATCTTGTTAGTGGAGTTTGATGAGGGTTCGATCATGCCGCAATCATTTGGTGCAATCAACAAAGCCATTAATCGTTCTTAATTGCAGTAAAAATCTTATGTTATTCAACCTTAGTAACAAACCGCTTGAATTACCGACAGCCGCTGAGGCCCTGCCTGATCGAGAACAGGCACTCAGTTTTAACCCTAAACACTATGTGAATGGGAATCCTATTGCGGAACCGATACCGGCAGGTTTGGAGAAGGCGGTATTTGGACTGGGATGTTTCTGGGGCGCAGAGCGTCTGTTTTGGGAATTACCCGGAGTCTTTAGCACCGCTGTCGGCTACGCCGGTGGACATACGCGCAATCCGAGCTACGAAGATGTGTGCAGCGGCAAGACGGCCCATACTGAGGTGGTGCTGGTTTATTTTGATCCTACCCTGGTCAGTTACGAGCAACTGCTGCGCGCTTTCTGGGAGGAACACGATCCCACACAGGGTATGCGCCAGGGCAACGATGTCGGTACCCAATACCGGTCGGCAATTTACACCACCAGCCCGGAGCAACAGGCGCAAGCTCTGGCCAGTAAAGACAGCTTCCAGGCTTCCTTGCAGGATATAGGTCGAGGTGAAATCTCAACAGAAATCAGCTCGCTGGGGGAATTCTTTTACGCAGAGGATTATCACCAGCAATATCTGGCGAAGAATCCGAACGGTTATTGCGGTTTAGCGGGCACCGGCGCTTGTTATCGACCTGCAACAGAAGATGGGAGCCCTGCTGCTTAAGCTGTTAAGCGGGTAGACCAAGGAATCCCTTGATATCTGTCTCCTTTTCCATGGCATCTTCATAACCGAGCTGCATCAAGGCCCGGCAGAAGCCTTTCTCGAACAGGATTAAACTCAGAATCGTTCCCGAGCCACCAGACTTGATGTAGCGAGATAGCGGTTTGGGCAGTTCCTCGTAGTGCTGCATTGCCAGTAAATTCAATTCTTTGGAAGGGGATATTTCCAACAATTCTACTTCATGCAGGGTACGGCCGATGCGGCTTCTGGAATGGGCCGGCACCAGGGGGAGCACCTCATTCATATGCTTAAGAAATTCCAGGTCGTTTTCCAGGTGATCGACGAAAGCGCTGTTAAGGATATGACCGATCATCTGCAACATGCCCGGAGGTTCGTGCATCTCATCTTCCAGCGGTGATTTCGTGCGGTTGCCACTGACACCGATGGCCAGTAACCGGCGCGCCCCAAGATGCAGAGCCGTGCTGGTAGGAGCCAGTTGCCGGATAGCACCATCGCCGAAGTATTGTTGGCCGATCTGCACTGCTGGAAAAATTAACGGTATTGCTGATGAAGCCATGAGATGGTGCAAATCCAACTGAGCACGCCGCCCGATGCGATGGGGCCCGGACCAGTCGTGGAATCCTTTCATGGCCTGGTAGAAGGAAACGGACTCCCCGGTGCTGTAGGCAGATGCCGTCACGCTGATCGCATCCAGTAAACCAACATCGATGTTATGTTGAATGCGATCGAAACGTATCACCCGAGAGAGCAGCTTTGCCAACGGAGAGTTGTCGAACAGGGCCACTGGTTTTTCTGCCGGTCTGTTTGCACCGAGCATAGAAAGCAAGACGTTAGAGGCACCACCTAATAAATTACCTGACTGTGGATCGTAGATCTGTTCGCTGCTCAGACTTTTCCAGATGTACTCGAGGCTTCGCACTGCGGTGCTGAAGCGCCAGGCATGGGACGCAAGTGAAGCGGCGTTGAGCGCACCGGCGGATGTACCAGCAATCACATCGAAGGGGTTCGGGTGATGTTTTGGTAGCACGTTAGCAATGGCACGCAACACACCGACCTGATAAGCAGCGCGCGAGCCACCACCGGACAGGATCAGTCCTGTTCGGGCTCGATCATAGTTGGCGAGTATGCTCTGGGCCATAGGGTGACTGTTGGGGTGAATACCTTGTCGTGTTGAGCAAGGAAGGCTTGAAAAGAATTCTCTCACCCGCAATTAATCTATCGGCCGCTACTAAATACATTAAGTCGGGTTAAGCGCTGCGCCACAGTCGCTGGACTGTAGTAGCATGCTTGGTGTTGCAGGGCGCAAACAGGTTCGAAAGATCGTTCTGAGGTTTAGTGCAATAGTGACAATAAGTTGTATAGGGAAACTGAAGTGACTGATAAGAAAAAACAGGCGGCAATCGATCCTCTGGTGATAGCGATTTCATCACGGGCGCTGTTTGACCTGATGGAGAGTCACGACGTGTATGAGTCCCAGGGTCTGGATGCTTATCAGAGCTATCAAATCGAAAGGGAGGACGAGCCATTACAGCCCGGTGTCGCCTTTCCACTGGTGCAAAAACTACTGAAGCTTAATGAGTTACTGGAAGAGTCTCCGGTGGAAGTTATATTGCTATCCCGCAATAGCGCTGATACCGGGCTGCGCATCTTTAACTCAATCCAGCACTATGATCTCAGCATCACGCGCGCAGCTTTTTGCGGGGGTGACAGCCCTTATCGCTATATTTCAGCCTTTAACAGTCATCTGTTTCTCTCCACCGACGGTGCTGATGTGCGCCGTGCCCTGGAACTTGGTGTGGCGGCTGCGACGATTCTGCCTTCCAAACAATCAACACCACCGCGGGAACTGCTCAAGATCGCTTTCGATGGGGATGCTGTGTTGTTTTCCGATGAGTCTGAGAAAATATTCAAAGACGAAGGCCTGGAAGCATTTACCAAGAATGAAAAAGAAGCAGCTAATGAGCCCCTGGCGGGCGGTCCGTTCAAACCCTTCCTGAGTGCACTGCAACAAATTCAGCGGGCTTTCGAACCGGAACAAGCTCCTATCCGCACCTGTCTGGTGACAGCCCGGGCAGCGCCAGCCCACGAGCGGGTGGTGCGTACGCTGCGCGCCTGGAACATCCGTATCGATGAATCTTTATTTCTTGGTGGCCTGGATAAAGGGCAGTTTCTGCAAGCCTTTGATGCCGACGTGTTCTTCGATGATCAGCAGGGCCATTGTGAATCCGCCCGTAATCATGTAGCTACCGGCCATGTTCCCCATGGGGTTGCCAATAATTAGCGCCTAAATAGCCCAGGGCTAGGCAACACTGTAGTAAGCACCCAAGCCAAGCAGAAGCATCGTTAACAGCCGTTGCAGAAATGCCTCGGAAACCTGACTGCTTATTCTGGATCCCAAACTAATCGCGGGCAGCGAGCCAAGCAGGAGGCTCGCCAGCAACATCATGTCCACATAGCCACTGAACAGATAGCCCAGGCCAGCAATGAATGTGAGGGGTACAGCATGGGCGATGTCAGTACCGATGATGCGTGCAGCAGGCGTAGTTGAGTAAATCGTCAGCAATATGGCAGCACCGAAGGCACCGGCACCGACTGAAGACAGAGTGACGCAGATGCCCAGCAGCAACCCCATGATCCATGTCACCAGGCTGCGATGGCGATGCACCGCCTGCATGATCAAGCGGGGCTTTTCTTCAATGGCACTCTTTCGGAGCTTCTCACGGAAAATCAGTATTAAAGCCGTGACTATTAACATGATACCTAAGCTTTGGGTCAGCAAAGACTCGAAGCGGGGTGATTCCTGGAAGCTGCTATCAAGGAAGAACAGATGCAGCAGAATTGACACCGGGATGCTACCAGCCGCCAAAAAGCCAACTATTCGCCAGTTCACATTGGCGCGACGGTGATGAGATAGGGCACCCCCCGCCTTGGTAATGGCGGCATAGAGCAGATCGGTCCCGATCGCCACCGGAGCCGGATAACCAAACACCAGCAACAGGGGGGTCATCAATGAACCGCCACCCACGCCGGTCAGTCCGATAGCGAATCCAACCCCCGCACCAGCGAGTATGTGAAGTAAAAATTCCATGGAATACAGCGTCGATCCTGCGCGGAAAGAGGCACTGTAGGCTAAGTCAGGTATTCACAAAAGGAATATTTTCTACTATTTTTATAACAATATTGCATAACAACGGCGTTTAACTCCGATTGAAGGACTCCGGCTATGAAATTGCAGCAGTTACGGTACATCAGCGAAGTGGCTAAGAATGGTCTGAATGTGTCCCAGGCAGCCCAATCCCTTTATACATCACAGCCTGGAATAAGCCGTCAAATCAAGCAGTTAGAAGAAGAACTTGGTGTCGAGATATTTTCCAGGAGCGGTAAACATCTGAAAAAGATCACGACCGTAGGAGCCACTATCCTGGAAACCGCGGAAGAGATCCTGCAACGAGTAGACAATATCAAGGCCATGGCTGAGGAATCGTCTTCCCAGCAGTCCGGCTCCCTTGCCCTCGCCACTACCCATACCCAGTGTCGTTACGTACTGCCGGCTGTAATAGAGCGGTTTATCGCCCGGTAT
>JAKSCP010000033.1 GCA_022360535.1 Pseudomonadales bacterium
AATATTTGTAGAGTTGTGGGCACTTCATTGCATGGTCGAGTCACAGGGCAGAAGCGTTCGAAAGCGAAAACCAGCGGAAATCAGGGCAGATACTTCTTACAGTTATGACAGGCAAATGGCAGCTAAAGGATCATGAAGCGGAGCAGCGATTGTTTAATCGCCGACTGACCGCAGCGGCATTGGTCATTATCCTGCTTTTCGCGGCGTTGATAGCAAAGCTGATCGATCTGCAAATCAATCAATATGAATACTTCTCGGCGCGTTCCGATGGAAATCGCCTGCATTCCCAGTACGTGCCTCCCGCTAGAGGTCTCATCTTCGACCGCCACGGTGAACTGATAGCGGACAACCAACCCATATTCAATCTCACCATTGTGCGTGAACAAGTCGAAGATCTGGATGAAACGCTAGAGTTTCTTGGCACACTCATTCGCCTTACCGATGACGACATCGAACAGTTTCGAAATCGTATGCGCCGCAACCGAGTACCATTTTCCTCGGTCCCACTTCGTTATGTATTGGACGATGAAGAAAAGTCAAAGATAGCGGTAAATAGCCATCTGCTACCCGGTATCGCCATCGAGCCACAATTCGTTCGCAGCTATCCCCTTAAAGATTTGACTGCTCACGCAATAGGTTATGTATCCGAAATTAATCGCGATGAACTGGATCGGCTCACTGAGGAGCAGCGAGAGAATTACGGCGGCACCAATCATATCGGGAAGACCGGTATCGAGCGTACTTACGAAGAACTCTTACATGGCACTGTTGGCTATGAAACTGTAGAAAAGAACAATAGAGGTCAGGTTATGCGCAGACTTGACCGCACCGATCCTATTGCCGGAAAAAACATCAGCCTGCATCTGGATGCGAAACTTCAGGTCGCAGCGGAAAAAGCGTTGGGAGACTTTCGAGGTGCAGTGGTTGCCATAGAGCCGGCAACCGGTGGAATCCTGGCGATGGTGAGTAAACCGGGCTTTGATCCAAACCTGTTTGTCACCGGGATTAGTAGCAAAGACTACTCAGTATTGGTCAATGATGTCATCAATACACCTCTGTTTGATCGCAGTACCAATCCTTATCCTCCGGGTTCAACCATCAAACCCTTCCTGGGCATGGCGGGTTTGCACCATGAGTACGTCGATTACGACTACACAATAGAGGACCCAGGTTACTTCCGTCTTCCAGGAGTCTCCTACCGGTGGGGAGATTGGACTTTGCGAAGTGCCATCGGTGGGGGCCATGGCACTACCGATCTGCAGCGAGCGATTTTTCAATCATGCGATACCTTCTTCTATGATCTAGGTAACCGCATGGGTATCGATACCATTCATTCATTTATGTCGTTGTTCGGATTTGGTGGCAACTTCGCGCTGGATGTCGGCTATGCGCGGACCGGCGTATTACCCTCAAGAGACTGGAAGCTGGAGACTAGAGGCGAACCCTGGTATCCGGGCGACACCATAAATTCTTCAATCGGGCAGGGGTATATGTGGGCAACACCTCTGCAACTTGCCACGGCGACCGCGGTGATGGCGAACAAAGGCAAAGTAGTTCGACCGAGAATGCTGCGATCGGTGGACGATGTGATGGTCGAACCAGTCGCCGATGATTATGTCAGTGATGTGGTGGTTGGCGATGCAGATTACTGGCGCTATATCCATGAATCCATGACCATGGTTGTGCATCGGCCTACAGGAACGGGCGCATTTAGAGATTATGGTGGAGCCTACTTGACTACCGCCGCTCTGGATAAAGAAATGCCTTATCAAATGGCAGGAAAAACTGGAACGGCGCAGGTGGTTGCCATCGATCAGAGTATTCGTAACAGTGATGACATTGAAGTCTCTGATTTGAACAAAGACCACGCCTGGTTTGTCTCCTTTGCCCCATCAATGAATGAACAGGTCGAACCCAAGATCGCACTTGCTGTATTCGTTGAGAACGGTGAATCAGGTAGTGGGGTAGCCGCTCCGATCGCCAAGGAAATTATTGATACCTACCTGCTCGATATTTTGGAAATCGACTTTGCCGCTTTGGAAGAACCAACAGTGCAGGATGTTAATTTGATCAGTCAGGCCAATGATTAATCAGGATTTCGTTAGGCAAACTACGGGTTTCTATCACGAGAATAGTCGTTCCCGTACTTTTTGGCGTGCCTTGCACACCGACCCTCCCTTGCTAGTGGGTTTAATTCTGCTCTGTTGCTTTGGTTTGTTCGTACTGTTCAGTGCGAGTGACGGTGACGAGGCGATGGTTCGTCGGCAGGCTCTGATCATGCTGGTGGGCATGGTGGTGATGTTCATCGTGGCCCAGTTTAGTGTGCATTTTTTCAGGCGCTGGGCGCCTTCTATGTATGCTGCCGGCCTTGGGCTATTGGGGTTGGTACTAGCCATCGGTGCGGAAGAAAACGGTGCCAGGAGTTGGATCGATCTGCCAGGTTTGCCCAGCTTCCAACCCTCCGAACTCATGAAATTCATTGTACCGATGTTGCTGGCCTGGTATCTGGCGAGTCGGCCGCTGCCGCCGCGTTTTAAACACCTGTTTTGGTCGGCCCTGATGATTGTCATCCCGGCAGCCTTGATCGTGCTACAGAATGATACCGGTACCGCCATCATGGTATTCATGTCAGGTGTGTTCGTGGTCTTACTGGCCGGTATCCGCTGGCGCATCGTGTTTGGTGGCTTTTTCGCTTTACTGCTCGTGTCCCCTGCCTGGTATTTGTTTCTGGCCCAGGAACACCAAAAGAATCGTATATTGACCTTCTTCGATCCTTATCGCGATCCAACCGGCGCCGGTTACAACATTATTCAATCCCAGATCGCCATCGGATCTGGCGGCGTTTATGGCAAGGGTTACGGTAATGGAGCCCAATCCCATTTGGACTTCATTCCTGAGAGCAATACGGATTTTATTTTGGCTGTGTTAGCAGAAGAATTTGGCTTATTGGGCATCCTGTTTTTGATTTGCCTGTACTTGTTTGTGCTGGTACGTGGTTTCTATATCGCCTACGCCGCTAAGGACATGTTTAGCCGACTATTGGCTGGTAGCATCACACTCACCTTCTTTTTCTACGTGTTTGTAAACATGGCCATGGTGTCCGGGCTGTTGCCAGTGATCGGTCTACCGTTGCCACTGATAAGCCGCAGTGGTACTTCCATTGTCACCTTATTCGTTGGTTTTGGGCTGCTCATGTCGATTCAAACCCATGGGCGGACTCGTCGAAGCTAAGCTATTGTTTTTTAAGTAAAAGTCGACGGACAAGTCGTAATTACAGCAGCGACAATGCCATTTTGGCCCTGTTTTTAGCCCTATATTGAACGCTAACTATCTGATTCTGATTAAAATATTCCCTGTTTTGGACGCTAATTTAGGTCAGTTTTCTGGGAAAATTGTCGTGAATATTCCGAACCTGCCAATTTCGAGTCCAACTCGCTTCGCGCTGCTGGTTATCTTGTTTGCCAGCCTGGTTGCCTGTGGTTCAGCGCCTGCACCAAAACCCAGTAATCCCAATGCAGGACGCTATAGCATTGCCCAGGACCGCGCACCCTCACGACAGGTCGATATCGCATCGATTCCGGAAGTGATCCCAGTGCCGATTAAACGCACTGGAGCCGGAAACCGTAGTCCCTATACAGTGCTTGGCAAAACTTACACGGTGATGCCGACGGAGGAGGGCTACAGCGAGCGTGGTGTTGCTTCCTGGTATGGTGAAAAGTTTCATGGCCACAAAACATCCAATGGCGAAGTGTTTGATATGTACAAGGCCTCTGCTGCTCACAAGTCTTTGCCTATACCCAGCTTTTTGCAGGTGACGAATCTGGACAACAACCGCAGCATCGTGGTGCGGGTTAATGATCGTGGCCCCTTCCATGGTGATCGCCTGATCGATTTATCCTACGCGGCCGCGCTCAAATTGGGCTATGCGGCACGGGGTACGGCGCGGGTACAACTCGAAGCCATTGTGGTGAATGCGGATGTGGGTAACCGAGCGCTGGCAGCTAATGCTCCTTCCCATACTACTCTGCCCAGCGTGAGTGGTAGCGATCGATACTTGCAGGTTGGCGCCTTTTCCAGCCTCAGTAGTGCTCAGCAATTATCGAATCAACTGCGGGGGATAACGAACAGGCCCGTCTTTATTCGCTCTGTTCCCACACAAAATAGCGGCGTTTTGCATCGAGTGAGGGTAGGTCCGTTGCAGGATGCCGGAGAAATTAGACGACTTACCCAACGGGTGGTTGCTGCAGACTTGGGAAGCCCTTACACTGTGACCGAGTAGTCCTCTTCTCGTGATCGCCACAGTAGTAGCGCTTCAGATAGCCCCAGTCGACAGTAGTACCAGTAGTTCGATTCAAGACAGTTCGGAATTCTCAATGTTGGTGAAGAACATGCGTTCTCTTATTCATGCAAATTTTTTGTTTCTAGCAGTTTTATTTAGTCAGTTTGTCTTTGCCCAGGCAATTATTCCCCGGGCACCGGACGTTGCCGCCACCAGTTACATTCTGATTGATGCCACGACTGGTCATATCATCGTCGAGGAAAATGCCGACGAGCCGCTGCCCCCTGCGAGTCTGACTAAAATCATGACCGCTTACATCGCCGTTGAGGAAATTCTGAACGGCAATCTGGGGCTGAGCGACAATGTGCATATCAGTGAGAAAGCCTGGCGTATGGAAGGCTCCAAGATGTTTGTGGGTGTGGATACCCAGGTCAGCGTTGAGGACCTTTTAAGAGGCATCATCATCCAGTCAGGCAATGACGCGAGTGTGGCTATAGCCGAACATATCGCAGGAAGTGAAGATGCCTTTGCTGACATGATGAACCAGTACGCCGAGGTGCTGGGAATGAGCAGCAGTTTTTTCATGAATGCCAGTGGTCTGGATACCGAACTCTACTACAACACCATGTCGGCACGTGATCTGGCTACTCTTGCCGAAGCTACAATTGCTCGCCACGGCGATTTCTACCCAATGTATGCTGAGCGAGAATTCACTTACAACAATATTCGCCAAAGTAATCGCAACACCTTGTTGTTTCGAGATCGCAATGTCGATGGCATGAAAACTGGGTGGACAGATGCCGCCGGTTTTTGTCTGGTTGCTTCTGCCGAGCGGGATGGTATGCGACTGATCTCTGTTGTTATGGGCACTGCAAGTGAAGAGGCGCGAGCCATTGAAACGCAAAAACTTCTTACCTACGGATTTCGCTATTTTGAAACCCACAAACTCTACGATGCGGATCAGGTCCTGGCATCAGTCCCTGTATACGCTGGTGAACGAGACACAGTGGACATCGGCATCGAACAAGAAGTGTACATCACCATTCCCCGTGGCCAGGGAGAAGCCATGACCGCTTCAGTGGATGTCGATCAGTTGATCGAGGCACCTATCGAAGATCGCCAACCGATGGGTGTGGTTAACGTCATGCTGGAAGATGAACTTTTATTCAGTGGAGATGTGGTTTCCATGCATCCTGTTGCAGAAGGCGGCATGTTAAAGCGGTTTGTGGATTGGGTAAGCTTGATGTTTAACGATTCGCTGTAACAGATTGCCTTAGTTACTATGACAGATGAAAAGCCCGGTGAAACATCCGATGTGAAAAATGATCAGGATTCGACGCCACCCAAAATTGAATTTCCCTGCCTCTATCCTATAAAGATAATTGGTAAGTCCGGTCCTGAGTTCCAGGCTTCCGTTGTAGAGGCGGTGGAACGCCACACGGGCACTATTAATGCTGATCTCATCAAATCCCAACCAAGTAAACAGAACAACTACGTTTCCATCACGGTTACCATCGCTGCCACAGGTGAAGAGCAACTGCGTCATATCTTCTCCGACCTTAAAGCCATTGAGAATGTGAAACTCGTCCTCTAGTGAGACTGCCAGGGTGTTGCTCACTGACTATAAATGGTTCGCTGCCACCGCCGCCGAGAGTGATAAAGTCCTCCCAGATCTGATAGTCCGCCGGCTCGGGTTACAGGACTATGAACCAATATTCCAATCCATGCGTTATCTGGCTGAGAATCCGAAACCAGATCGCCCAGATGAAATCTGGTTATTGAGCCACAAGCCGGTGTTTACCCAGGGCCAGGCTGGGAAAGCGGAGCATGTGTTGAACCCCGGTGATATACCGGTGGTGCAGGTTGATCGTGGAGGTCAGGTGACTTACCACGGTCCGGGACAACTGGTGGCTTATCTGCTTATTGATGTGAGGCGACGTAAACTGGGGGTGAGAAATCTGGTAGATGCTATTGAACGTGCTGTGATCAATGCCCTTGCAGAGTATGAGGTTAAAGCCGCTACTCGACCGGGCGCTCCCGGAGTCTATGTGAATGATGCTAAAATAGCTGCATTGGGATTACGCATTAAGAACGGTTGGAGCTACCACGGCCTCAGTCTCAATGTGAATATGGACTTAGCCCCGTTTTCGATGATCAATCCCTGTGGTTTCGAAAAACTTGCTGTTACACAAATAGCGGACTTCGTAGAGCCGAAAGAACTTTTGCTACAACAGACCAGCAAGGTGTTAATCGATAAATTACTTTTGGAGCTTGGCTACGCAAGTTATTACTCATAGTTGAGTTACCGGATCAAATGGCAGAAGAACGCAAACGCAGAAATGTTTTGGTAGAAGGAGAGAAGCTCCGGGGAGCGGACAAGGTGCGTCGCATCCCGGTCAAAGTTATCCCCACTACCGAGCTACCGACGAAACCCGATTGGATTCGGGTAAAGATTCCTACCTCCGCCAAAGTTCAACATATCAAGCAGAAGCTCCGGCAACATAAGCTTGCTTCTGTCTGTGAAGAGGCTTCATGCCCAAACATCGGTGAATGCTTTAGCAATGGTACTGCCACGTTCATGATCATGGGGGATATCTGCACCCGACGTTGTCCTTTCTGTGATGTTGCCCATGGCAAGCCTAAACCTCTGGACGTCAACGAGCCGGCCGAATTGGCGAAAGCTATTAAGGAAATGGGATTGAGTTATGTGGTGATCACGTCGGTGGATCGCGATGATCTAAAGGACAGTGGTGCTCAGCACTTTGCTGATTGTATTACACAGACTCGTTTGCACAATCCGGAAATCAAAGTAGAAGTGCTGGTGCCAGATTTTCGTGGCCGCATGGAAATCGCTATCGACATCCTGCAACACACACCGCCGGACGTGTTTAATCACAACCTTGAAACGGTGCCTCGCCTGTACCGCCAGGCCAGACCAGGCGCTGACTATCAGTGGTCCCTGGATTTGCTGAAGGCCTACAAAGCGAAACGGAATGAGGTTGTAACAAAGTCAGGATTGATGCTGGGGCTTGGTGAAACTTTGGATGAAGTTAAAGAGGTATTGACCGACCTTCGCGCTCATGATGTGGATATGGTTACCTTAGGACAATACCTGCAGCCCAGTCGCGATCATTTAAAAGTAGAGCGCTTCGTCCATCCCGATGAGTTTGAAGAGCTAAGAGTCTACGCAGAGAATCTTGGTTTCAATCAAGTTGCCAGCGGTCCACTTGTCCGCTCTTCCTATCATGCGGACAAACAAGCTCATGGAGAGACTGTTTCATGAGTCTAAGTTAAATGAAAATTGAACTTAGACAAATTGTAATCAGCCTTGTAGCTCTTCTAGTCGCCGTGCTCACTGTCATCGGATTCGTTCGTAATCCGGCTGCTATTGGCGAACTTCCGCTCATCGTGCGTGCGCTGATTTTGAATCTTGCAGTGCTGGCTGCATTGGTCGCGGCCTTTCCATTGAATCCTGTTTTTCGCGACAGGCCTGGCGTCTACGGTCTTGTGGTTTGTTTGCCTGCCCTGATACCAGGATTCGTCTACTTTTTGCTGCTGCTGCCGAATCAGCTAAGCGATGGCATCGCCGCAGAGCAATTGCGCAGTGATTTGATTACCGATGGTTCAAGCAACGGTATCGTTGAGGTCGGTTTTGCCTATCCCATCTACACCCCCACTGTCAGCCTGCGCAACAGTGGTTTGTACACCAAGCAGGTGAATCTTTTTTTGCGCATGATTGATGCCAATGGGGATTCTGCTTTGTTTCGAAGCGTACGGAATCGTGTGCCAGGATCAGGCCTGAGCGTGGAAAGTACGGTGCAAGGTATGTTGAGCCGAAATGATGGTTATCTGTTCAACCCTGTGACCTTGCCCCCTGGAGTAGATGTGAGTGGTAAGTTGATTTTTGTGATCAGCAACCTTGAAGACGGCACCAGCTTTATCGATGCCCTGGGCTACGCTTATCAAGCGCAGTTTGAAATTCGTGATCCAACCAACGGGGCGCTGATTGAAGAGTTCCCGCTTAATAGAATCTAGAGACTATTCTGGGTAGAGCTCTGAGTAGAACCCTGAGTAGAACCCGAATCGAGCCACAGTCTTTTCTTTAGGCTAAACGCAATCACTGCAGAAAAAACAGCATAGAGCAGTGCGAGCGCACTTTGTGGAGCAGGGAAGCTAAGGGCTAAAAAACTCCCCGCTAAAATAGCCAGTCGGAACGATTCGGCGAAGAGAGCGCTGGCTCTATTCTCCAGCCACAAGCCGTGTACATACAAAGATAGCGCCAGGTAACCCACGGCCAATGTGGTGAGTGAATATCCCAAAGCGGAGGAATTCACTAACACATAGAGGCTCAATCCAACGGTTACGATGAATTGGCCCAGGGTATACCAGGATTCAACAGGAGATACGCTGGGATCGAATTTACTGTATAGATCTTCAACTCGTCGCCCCTGGCACTTGGTCTGCATACCTTCCGGTAACCAGCCAGGGGGCTTGAACGGAAGTAGCAGCTTATTCACAAGACCAGGCGCATTCACACTATCCTGCAACAATCGCCAATAAACATGGATATTGGCCCACAGGGGGTTCCAGCTGTTTAGTGGTTTGCGTAAACCGAAAGCGACCGGCTCCGTGTCCAGTTCTTCCTGGAAACTGCCAAAGAGTCTGTCCCATAGAATGAACACACCACCGTAGTTCTTGTCCACATAGATACTGTTCCTGCCATGATGAACACGGTGATTCGAAGGGGTGACGAAT
>JAKSCP010000032.1 GCA_022360535.1 Pseudomonadales bacterium
ATTGGACGGTGATGTTAGCCAGTTCTTCGCGCCGTTCTCGCAGTTCAACGAAGAGAATAACCTGTTGGAGAGCAATGCCATCGCAACAGCGGTTCATAGCTGGGAAGACTGGACATTCGTCGTTCGCGGTCGCTACTTCGGCGAGTACTCTGTAGCTCAACGTCCACCCAGCGGACTGTCCATTGATGGTTCGGTCTTCGAATCACAGACCTTCGATCCTGAGTTGTACGTAGACCTCGAAGCTGCCTATCAGTTTAACGATGCGCTGCGTTTCACCGTTGGTGCGCGTAACGCGTTCGATGAGTACCCTGATGAAGTCCGTCTCAGTCAGCTCGATACTCGCGGCCGAATTTACAATTCCGGCTCGTTAGTACCCTGGACTGGTGGATTCTGGTACGGTCGAATCGACTTCAATATCTAGACTACCAGTTCATGATATGACAGCCACTTGTGGGTAATGTCTAAACAATAAAGGCGATGGAGAAATCCATTGCCTTTATTGTTCCCGCAGATACCTGCCAGATTTTGACACCAAATACGGCTGCTCTGGACTCGACAAAATAAATCCGCGGACGACCATTGCAGGAGCGGGATAGCTTTCTATTCCTTTACTCCTGAAATGGTTTTTATTTGTGGATTCAATCGCTGGAGAGGGCGAGTCTTGTGCGCCAAAATGGAGAAATAATTGCACCAAGAATGTAATTCGCTCCAAAATTGTTCACCGGGTATTTAGTGTGCAAATAACCTAACAATCGATACTGGAAAATATTTGCAGATTCTTTTCACTGTCGTTCGAAATAGTGCCCTATTTAGGATCGTTGCCTGCCCTGTTTTGAGGAGTCAGGTTTAAAACGCACCAAAATGGATAAGCAGTCCAGCTCTGGTGTCTTTTATGGCCACAAATTGTGTCGCCTCATGTATTTGGCACAACTCCTGCTTTACACAAGCCGTTATACGCTAAACAGCCTGGTCTCATTGCCGTTTTACGGCTTGCTGAGCGGCAAGCGAATTCGTAATCAACACCCAAATTGTGCAAAGTTGGAGCTGACAATGGCTGATCGAATCTACCCGACTCGTTCAAAAAACACCCAAGACAAGAAACCTAAAGTCACCCGGCGTGAGCTGCTGACCTATCTGGCAGCCACCGGCAGCAGTGCGACTGTTCTACAAGCCAGTGCTGCCCTGGGCCTCTTGCCTGATACCACGGTCGACATTCCGCAGATTCCCCGCGTAGATCCAATCAACCGCCCCAGTGTGGTGGTGCTGGGTGCAGGGATAGCCGGTCTAACAGCAGCTTATGAACTGGATAAGGCTGGCTATGACTGCGTAATTCTGGAGGCTGCACCAAAAGCTGGTGGCCGTTGTCTTACCGTGCGTTCAGGTGATGTCATCGATGAAGTTGGTAATCCACAGCGTTGCGAATTTGATGATGAAGATCATCTTTATTTCAATGCCGGGCCTGCACGGCTCCCCAGCACTCACCGCAACATGTTGCACTATTGCAAGGAGTTGGGTGTTGAGTTGGAAATATTTATTAATGAGAACAAGGAGGCGTATGTTCAGGATGATGCCATGCTTGGTGGCAAACCGCTTAAGAACAAACTATTCACCACCAACGCGCGCGGTTTCATGGCAGAGATCATGGCCAAGAACTTCGAACCCAAACAGCTTGATGTCTCCTTTGACGATTGGGAGGCAGAGTCCCTGATTGGTGCGATCCGTTCCTTTGGCGACCTGAGTGAAGATGATCTGTACAAAGGTAGCTTTAGAGCGGGCTACCTGAAAGGTGGTTACCTGGAGCACGGTGTACAGGAAGACGTGGTTGCCTTTAAGGAATTATTGAAGTCACGATTTATGCGCTCCGTGCTCAATGCCAATGAAGGTGAGACAGGTCCGGTGTTGTTTCAGCCGGTGGGCGGCATGGACAAAATTGTTGAGGGCTTCGTGCGTCAGCTCAACAACAAAGTCTACTACAACGTAGTGGTGACCAGTGTGGAAACAACAGGCGACGGCGTTGCAGTGGCCTATGAACACAATGGCATGAAATACATGTTGCAGGCGGACTACTGTTTCAATTGTATTCCAACTCACCTGATGACGGGCATTGCCAACAATTTCTCTCCTTCCTACCGCGAAGCGATGGCTTACGTCAGGCGCGGTGAGGCTTATAAGTCTGCCTTTCAAACCAAGACCCGGTTCTGGGAAAAGGATGACATTTACGGCGGCATAAGCTGGACCAATCAACCGATTCGGCAGATCTGGTATCCCCCTCATGGCATGTTCAAACAGAAAGGCATCGTTCTTTCGGCTTACGACTTCGGTGGCGGTATGCACTTCACCAAGCTTAGTCAGGAACAACGCCTCGAAACCGCCATAAAACAGGGCGAGAAGATCCACCCGGACTATCGCCAGCAGGTTGAGAAAGGAATCACCATCGCCTGGCATCGCATGAACCACATGCTGGGATGTTCCGCGCGTTGGCAGCGCAGCCGCTCCGGCATGACAGCGGAAGAGGAGCGCTTGTTCAATACCATTCGAGAACCGGAAGGCAATCGACATTACATGATCGGCGATCAGGTCACCTTGCATTCCGCCTGGCAGGAGAGTGCTGTGTTGTCAGCGCATTGGGCTATCAACGACATGGTAAAGCGCAACTCCGGTGGCAGTTCTATGCCTGGAAGACGTATCAGCTAAGACATCTAAAAGGAAGCAGTAACAATGAAACGATTCGCGAAGTTTGCAATCACTTTTTATCTGGTAATCAGTCCCGTCTTGGCACTGGCCGATCAATATGCGCTGGTTAGCAATGATGCCCAGCCA
>JAKSCP010000031.1 GCA_022360535.1 Pseudomonadales bacterium
TCCTGTTGGATGTAAACGTGCCCGGGCAAGGTCAAATACCCGCAGTAATGCAGGTGACCAAGCAAAGCTTCGTCTATGCCTTCAACAGAATTACCGGCGAACCCATCTGGCCGATTGAAGAACGTCCCGTTCCACAATCAACAGTGCCCGGCGAAAGACTGTCGCCAACCCAGCCCTTCCCCACCAAGCCCGCACCGTTTGATATTCAAGGTGTATCGATCGACGATCTGGTGGACTGGACACCTGAGCTGCGCCAGCAGGCGATCAATGCCTTCGCCGATTACATGATGGGGCCATTGTTCCTGCCTCCGATTCAGCGTGGACATGAATCCGGCAAGCGTGCCGCCATGTTCTGCCCAGGTGGTGGCGGCGGTGCCAACATCACAGCGCCTGCTGTAGCTGATCCAACCACCGGCATTTTGTACGTATCTTCACGTTCTGCTTGTAGCCCGGTACAGCTGGTACCTGGTGAAGAAGCCGACCTGCAGTACGAATTGCCAACGGGTACAACCTACGCCCAATACGCCAATGGCCCAGGTGCAGGCGCACCACGTCATCCGGCACAGATCCCCTACTTCAAGCCACCTTATAGCCGCATCACGGCTATCAACATGAACACTGGTGAGCATGAGTGGATGGTTCCAACGGGCAAGACACCTGCACGTGTGCAGCGTGTTATCGACGAGAACAATCTCGATGTAGGCAATACAGGCACTGGTGCATTAGTACCAATGACTATTACGCCTAATATGCTGATTTACTCTGACACAGAAACTGACGGTACACCGATGCTTTATGCTGTTAATAAGGCAACCGGTGCAACCGAAGCTGCTGTCGAAGTACCTGCACGCAGCCGCTACGGCATGAGCACCTGGGTTCACGATGGACACCAGTACATCATGTTGCAAACTGGCTCCAAGCTGACTGCTATGGCATTGCCTGCAGCAGCACCGGGTGCCAGCGGCCACTAAACTACCCCTGGTTTAGAAAACAAAACCCTATCACTCGGGAGAGTGATAGGGTTTTTGCTTAATACAAGCCACTAAAATTTCTCAGGATTGGCAGCGACATATCTATACAAACCAACAGCGACAGCTAAATAGCTAATTACGAGAATAATCGATCCACCAACATTAATCTCCTCGAACGTCCCTTGAGCATCGAGAAAGACTGTGCTCACAATACAGAACACGAAATAGCCCAACCAAAAAGCGACTGCCTGCGATTTATTCAATCTCTGCAATGTCCGTAATCTCCAAAGCGGGTATTCAGAAAGACTGCTAGGAATTCGAGTACATCCACCCACCTGCATCGTGAGCTAGCGAACTGCCTGTTGATCTCCCGTAAGCATAATTTATCCCAGTCCCGATGGTGTGGCCAACTGTATAACCGAAGGAAACAGCTCCAGCGATACCGAAGCCATTAAGTACCGTTCTAGTAGTAGAAATGTAGTTTCCCCCGGGAAGAGCAATTCCATCACCACCTGTGACTTGGCTGGCCTCTTCGTTTGTCAGTTCTCTCATTGCACTCTCTCCTTGATTGATTGTCTTGTATATTAATAGTTCAACTAACCATCCATAGCCAATTAATGGGCACAATTTGATCTATTCTGGGTTGCAAACCTTGAAATAGATCTATTCTATTGAAATTGATGTTCGAGATGAAAATAAGGGAACGTATATGATTCATGAAGTTGAAGGCGACATCTTACTCACCGGTGCCCAGGCTATTGCCCACGGGGTAGCCCCGAACGACCCGATGAATCAGGGATTAGCGCTTTCTCTGCATGAGCGTTATCCGGCTATGCATAAGGACTTTCATCACTGGTGTCATGTGCAACATCCAAAGCCTGGCGAAGCCTGGGTGTGGGGAGGTGCAGAAGGTGTACGCATCGTCAATCTATTGACTCAGGAAGGTGGGTACGGAGGAGGCAACAAACCAGGACCTGCCAGCAATACCAGCGTGAACCATGCTTTACGAGCATTGAAAAAAATTGTTCAGAAAGAAGGGTTCACTTCGGTTGCGCTGCCTCGGCTGGCAACGGGAGTGGGTGGGCTGGATTGGAGTGATGTAAAGCCGCTGATTCAATCGCAGCTCGGCGAATTGGATATACCGATCTATGTTTACGTTAAATTTGTGTCCGGACAAAAAGCTAACGAGCCATAGACACCAGGTTACTCAATGCTAAGCGAATCTAAGCTTGCTAAGAGACTTCGAATCCCACAGAAAAACAACCGCCAACGTGAACAACCCGGTAATGATTGCCGTGATAAACGGGTCGTAGTGTGAACCGAGATTTGGAAACATGAAGACGCTTACGTTGATCATGGCATGAAATAGTGCAGCCGCGAAAATACTGTGCCCTGCGTTTAAAAATATCCATACAATCAGTATGCGCTTAAACACAGAATTCACGCACTGCCAGAAAATCCAGTCAGGTGTTCTGTCCGCCTGCAGATAGGGAACGATATGCCAAACGGCCCATATCACTCCGATTATGACAGCCACGACTAGCGCATTGTCTCGGCCATGCATTGCTTTAAACGCATAACCTTGCCAACCCAACTCCTCACCAAGCGCTGAAAGCAGGAAGATAGCGAAGAAGACTGGCAACAGTACAAGTTGAAACTCCGGCTCCGGCAGCGGCGCATTAAGCCACAGCATCGAGAAGTAAGAAAGCACCATGATTAGTGGCACGGTAGCTACTATTGGGATATACCATATCCGGTTCTCGATTTTCCTGAAGTCAAACGACTGGCCGATTAATCCTTTGGCCGCGGTGATTCCTCCTTCACGATATAACAGAAAAGCTGCAACCAACGCTGGGCAGACAAACATAAGAGCACTGATCGGAAGATTGACAGGGATGAACTGTGCCAACTCTTCATTAGGCAGCATCTCCAATAACCAGAACGGTATGGAGATGGTAAATAGAATCAGGAAGAACTTAATCGGCTGCATCGAGTAAACAATCAGTTAACCGGCTTTGATTCGATCACGGAAAATTCCTGCACGCGAACTAAGGCAATTTGGACTTGCGGAAATACGCGTTGTAAGTCAGGAAAAGCCCGATAAGGAGAATGATCCCTTCAACTATGATAACTGAAGGACCAACCGGGTCGATATTTTCAGAATAGGCGTGTGGCAGCGTCATTCGTACCAAACCCAATACAAGCGACAACCACCCTACTATCGTCAAAACCACTGTCCAGTCCGGGCGCCAATGATTATGTGCCCTTACTATGGCCAATCCTGCCACAAACATAAGGGTCCCCGACAAATAAACCACTGGTGGGATTTGCGCATCGTATAGATTCGGGTTTACGTAGGGGTTCTCGGTCAGAATCATCGCGATCAGCGCCGGACCTACGAGTCCAGCAATTTGTTTACTATTGCTCATGGTGTTAACTGGAAGTTTGGTAAGTAAATTAAGAGTGATTCAAATGGGCGGAGAGTATAAACGCTCGATTTAAGTTTTACTCGCAGAAAACCATCGAACGCTATTCCCATGAGGAACAAAGTGACCAATTGTTGCGCTTGATCAAGTGGAGGTGAACATAGCCTCACCGGCAGGGACCGTACTAAAACCGGTCAATTTGAGCAGTAAACCAATCCCCACCTTACTCGTTAGTACCCTATGAGTCCCCTAGAATTCGGAAAAACACGCCATGTTCCGCCTATTTACCTTCGGTGTTTTTACTGCTCTTAGTCTCGCCTGCCCATTGGTGACAGCGCAATCAGTTGATCAACAACGGTTTGGCTTTCCCCATACCGAGCTCAGTTTTGTTGATGAGCTCTCAGGCAATGTGATCATCTCCTGTCTCAGCCAGATTGATGCAAACAGAGTTGTGGCGCACTACGACATCTCCCTCCGTGTTGCCACCGACAGCTTTCCTATTCGTTTTGAACTGGAAAGTGCTGAGAGTGTAGAGAGTGTCAATGAATGCGGAGCGACCACAAACCTGTCAGGCTCAACGGTAACCGGTTTGGTAGAAGTGGCAGACGAACTTAATCCAGGCCAGAACGCGCTGTTTCATTATGTGCTCAGCTACCTGGGGCAGAACGAGAATGGGGTTGAAGAACTTGTTCTGGAAGAAAGTGCGATCTTCCAAGTCGTTGAAGGCGCGACAATCATCCAACCTACCGGGCAAGCACTTGTGACGCTAACTCCTGAGTCATTCAACCAGAACAACAGTTACGAAATTCATGATGCCATCAGTGGCAGACTGCTAAACGATGAATGGCAGTTACAAGTCACAACCAACGAGCTACAGTTCACCCCTATCGGTCAGGTTTATTGTGATATCACAGTTACCGATCTCAGTAGTGGCCTGATAGATTTCATCACAGTGGATACTGGCTCTGGTGCCAGCGATAGCAGCCATCCCTCTTTGCGAAGTTGCGATCTCAACGAAGTGTATGATCGCTACAGTTTTGGCCTGTTTGACCTGCCGGCGGATGAGCAATCTTTGGATTTTCTGGCGGAATTGGATGCAGGCTGGGTTCGGGCTCAGTTTCGTTTGGGTGAGGCCAATCCTGCAACCTTGTCGGCAATTACCGAACAACTTTTTGCCAGCAGCAACAAACTCTGGCTCACCCTGCACTATCGTAATCCAGCTAACATCGCCGATCAGGCTGGCCTTGAAGCGAGCCAGCGTGGAAGCTATCCCCCCACTGATGCCGAAATGTACCAGCAAGAGGTTACCGAGTTCATCGGTATTTTTGTCGACCAGCTGCAGGCAGAAGGTCTGGATCCACAAGACTACTTGATCGTGCAGTTTTCCAATGAAGTACTGCCTAATGACATCGCACCGGACCAGCCCCAACGCTACTTCCACGGTAGTAGCGACGAATATCTTGAGATGCTGGCACTGACCAACGCTGCGGTGAAAAACAGTGGCTTCGAAATCCCGGTTGCACCTGGAGGCTTCGCCTCTTCCACTATGGAGCTGCTACTGGATTATGACAACGATCCTGCAGCCTTCACCGATTTGCAGCCGGTGTATGACTGGAACGTTAGAATGCTGAGAGAAGGTAACTACGAGTGGGTCGACATCCACATGCGCAACGAAATAGAGTCCATTGCCAACAAGGTCAATTGGGTTCGAAAATTTTGGCTCGGCCCAATCTCTGCAACTGAAGTTGGTGGATTCTGTGATATCACCTGCACCGATGAAGAAGTCGACGCCTACACACCGGATGTACAGGCAGCAGATTTGCCAATCAGAATCCAAACTATTTTGGAGGCTGGAATCGAAACTGCCTTCTGGGCAAGCCTGGTAGAGAGCCCGGATCAGGAACCCCAGTATGAGAGAGAGGGTTTACTTACGGCTGACTTTGTCGAAAAGCCAGCATTTGATGCCTACAAGTCATTGATCCAGGAATTAACAAGTGACTAGCCCGGCTGTTTCGATTTTTGCACGAAATGTTTTCGATCAATCGCCCGCTCCCGTGTATCCATTGCTGCCACTTTTTCTTTGTCGAGAGGATCGTTGTCATCCAGCAACAGCCTGATGTGATCAAACTGGTCGTTACCCCAGAATAATTGATCTCCGACAATTACTGTCGGCACACCGAACACACCTGCCGCGACCGCGTTCTCGGTTTCTTCCCGCAGTTTGTCTTTGATGACAGGATCATTAATGCGGGCCAAGTAGTCATCACAAGCAA
>JAKSCP010000030.1 GCA_022360535.1 Pseudomonadales bacterium
GGCATCTATTCCTTACCCGACAACGGATACACATTGAGCCTGGGAACAGGGCCAGATCCGGATATCTCACTGCTGTTCTACCCCCTGATGAATCAAGGCAAGGCTGAACTTACGGACCTGGCAGAAAAGGTATTCCGTTATTGGGCCGAATCGCCGGTAAAAGTCGCCAGCACGGAAAAAATCAATCCAGGCAGCACTCATTGGAACGTAGATCTCCAACAAGCAGCAGAGATCCAAATCGACACTTCGCAAGGAGATTCATTTGCGCTCTTTACCCAGCATACTCCCGAGGAGTTCGATCTGAAGGTCAGGGATGGTGGAGGAAACGAAATCGATCCCGACGAGGAACACTATTTCAATGCCGGTCATACCCATGATGACACTGTGAGTTCAGAGGCATTGGAATTTGAAGGCGATCTTGATCCGGAAAAACTTAACGACTGGTTCTCAATGCTTTTGCAAACGCAAGGTCCTAACATCTTTCGAATGAAGGGTATCGTCTCTATCGCTGAAAATGACAAAAGAATGGTTTTCCAGGGCGTCCACATGCTCTTCGACGCCCAGCCTGGTGAACCATGGGGAGACGAAGCGCGTCACAATCGCCTCGTTTTTATCGGCCGTGAGCTCGATCGTGATTTTCTTGAAGGCGGTCTGAAGCGCTGCTTGAGCTAATGGCAGACATCCAAACCCTTGAGTGCTTCTTTGAGACTGATCTTGGTGAGGCTCCTGTTGCATTAGACTGGTCAGCTTGCGGCCAATGGCTCGCTGTTATCAATGTAGACAGCGAGGTGTTAGTGGTGGACGCAAAGACTGGCACGGTCATCAAGAACTGGAAAGCCCATGATGAGGGTGCCCTGGCGTTGGCATGGCATCCGAGGTTGCCGATATTCGCCAGCAGCTGTCAAAACGGTTTCGTGAAACTGTGGGAGATTGATGATCAGCATTCGATCGAGCAAGTATCCGAGATTGCGCTGCAATCGGAGTCAGACAATCCCTGGATCGAACTCATAAAATGGCGGCGGGACGGAAAACAATTAGCCATCGCCTCAGGAAATTCTGTGAAGCTCAGTTCAGCTCAGGGTGATGTAGAAACCAGTTTGCCGTTTCCGGGTGGGACGATTGGCGCTATGGCCTGGCACCCCAAAGGATCACTGCTTGGCATAGCAGGCTATGGGGGTATTCTTATCTACAACGCTTTGGATCCGGTAGCGAAGCCAATTGAACTGAATTGGAAGGGTTCGTTGCTCAGTTTGAGCTGGAGTCCCGACGGTAAGTTTATCGTCGCTGGCTGTCAGGACAATACCGTACACGTGTGGCGCCTTCGCTCGCGCCAGGACTCACTGATGTCCGGGTTTGCCTACAAACCCCTGCAATTGACCTGGAGTAATGGTGGTAAGCGGCTGTTAACAGGTGGCACTAAGGACCTTGTGATCTGGTCTTTCAACAGAAAGGGTGCCGAAGAAGGTGCACCCGATGCTCGCTCGTTTCATGATCACGCTATCTGTGCAATAGGAGTTGCTTCCAATGGTAAAGGGATAGCGAGTGGCTGCCGCAATGGTCACATCGCGGTATGGGAATCTGTAAATGATGTGAAACCAAGAGTCTCGACTACCCTGGATAGTCGGGTTGAGCACTTACAATGGTCTCCGGTAAAGAAATCAAAAACACTGGCAGCCAGCTCTCGACACGGATCACTTTATCTTTTTGATGCCTCCAAATTTATCTAACTTCTTTAATAAAAATGGAAAACGGGATTTTAAGGCTGGAACAAACCCGCATCCTATCGAATGTAAATTCGAACCAGCCTTGATCCTGAATCGATAGCTCTCAGTCTCCCTGATCAAGATAGTTGCCAGCTTCAATCACGCCTTCAAAGCTGTCGTCACCTTCCCAGATATTAAGCAAAGCCTGGTAGTACTCGGCTGCTTCAATTGAGTTACCGGTTGCAGCCTGTGCTCGTGCCATGCCAAGTAGTGAGCGCGGGCGATTCGGCATGCGCTCCAGAGAAATTGCAAACTGCTCAATGGCATCTGCATGGCGACCAAGGTCGACCAGTACTTCACCATACATTTCATAGAGCGGTTTAATGGGATTGGCAGACCCGCGCGGTGGTGCCATTGGTTTGATGATTTCTACCGCCTGGTCAAAAAAGCCTACAGCTACATCAGGGTGGTTCATTCCCGCATGCAGAAGCGCGCTGGCCTGGTTCGCCATGATGGCGGTGTATCCACCTTTGCCTTCATCAACACGGCGCTTCAGCTCTTGCTCGGCAGCTGCCAGCGCCGCCTCATCCTCAAGGTGGTAAGCAGAAAGCGCAGTAGCCAGCAGTTCGTGATCAGGTGAATCTTCAGTGACTTCCTGTATCTTCCATTCCTCGGTATCCACAATATAGCGATTGCGAGTCAAACCAACTGTGTTCAGTGCGCGAGCCGCGCCTGCCTGGCCGCGCGCTCCGCCATCTGTGAATCCACCCTGCCTGGACATGGTTTCGATGCGCTCTATCCAAAGCCGTGCATGCTCATAGTCGCCACGCTGCAGATCGCCGTACTGACCCCAGTCCAGTGAGTGAATGGCATCCCCCATGCTTTGGCCAGGCCGCCACAACTCCACCGCTGCATCATAAGCAGACTGGTTATGGCCAGAGACCAAATCCCACATACCATGTTGTATGAAGATATGAGTCGGCATGTGTCGGGCGTGAGATACTGCAGGCGCGATATCGGCAAAGCGATAGGCTGCTTCAAGCGCCAACGGCGCGTGTATCGGATCGTCGAAGGAGTGGATCGTATAGTGCGCCGCACCTGGGTGCAGGGGATTGGCATTGAATATATCCAGGGCAATAGTGCCGGCACGGATGGCCATACGATAATCCAGGTCACCACCTGCGGCAGAACGGGCACTCAATATAGCCAGGGAGTAGAAGGCAGCGACTTCGTGATCGTTCGGATACTGCTCATAGAGTTCTTCCATTGCTTCCATGTAGCCAATGCGGCGCTCATCCAGTTCACCTTCGCCCCAGAGAATCTCAACCGCATTGAGAAAGCCTTTCTCGCGCTCTGTTGGCGCCTTCGCCAGGCGCTCGGCCCTGGTTGCACCCAGGCGCTGAAGCACTTTTCTGGGCTCGGTTGCATCCATTTCTGAAAACAAGGGATGGTTATAGGAGAGCGACTCACCCCAGTAGGCGAGCGCGAAATCGGGGTCTATGGCCTGAGCCGCCTGAAATTGCTCAACCGCCTGCTCCCAGCCAAAGCTGTGCAAAATAGCCACTCCCCGCAGAAAATGTTGCTGCGCTTCACCAGAAGCAGAGGTTGGGAAGTCAATCGAACCAACGTTGTCGAACTGCGCCGTGGCAGGCATAGCCATCATTGCCAGGGCGGTGATCACCACCAGTCGTTTCAGAAAATTCATGTGCATTCTCCAGCAGGGAAAATTAAGTAGGACAAAAGCAGATTACTTCGATTCCACCGATTTTCAAGTAATAACGATTGTTTCTCAGTGGTCAGAGCAAATATTTGTAAGCCAGAGATAGAATTTCAAACTGAATTTACGCAAGCAGGAAATGTTTCTAGTCTCTGATTTTCTTGTGGAGGTGAGGTAGCGAGCTGGGATCTTTTGGATCCAGGAACCGCTTCTCGGTTCCGGTCCGGGTTACATTTTCGTAGGTACCGTCATAGCGTTTTTCCAGCTTCGTGAATCCAAGATTCTTAAGCTGTGCATTGCTCATAGGAGTATTTATCATGGGTGCACTATTAAAAACTTTGTGTACTGCTGCTTCACTCGGCGTGCTTCCCGGGTCAATCTTGGCGAGGTCACATAACTCACCCCAACTGGTTACTTTGGCACTCATACTATGTGTCACCTCAACAGTGCGGCCGTTGTCTTTACAGAGATAGTCGTAACGCGGCAAACCGTAACCCCCCTTTACCAACTACAAGCTGACGCAGCCGAATGCTAATCACCGTAGCGGCATGGCACCAAGTTATTCCTTGGGAGTAATCTTGTTGTTGTTTGGGCTACGCTCAAAAGCAGTTGCGTTCGCTAGTGCAACTGAGGCGCTATCCGCAGAAACCTGGCTCTCTGGGGTCACTGTATCGGCAACTATGTATCCAGATGAATTCTCACTCAATCCTATGGCTTCAGTACCTTCACCGGCCTCACTCCAGCCGCCCGCAGCCCATATGAAGCGCTCAATCGAAATGTGATTTGGAAAAGCGCTTGTCACCGCAAGCTCGACAGAGTTTGGAATGCCTAAGACCTGCTCCGCAAACTCCTGCCCGCCAAAGCCATTCAGCCCCTGGCGGACAGATTCTGTTTGTTCAATCGTTGTGAACATGGCCTGTAGTGCTTCTGCACTCGAGTTAGCAACCCAATGCACGTAGGCAGCCGCGACATACTCGTCTAACCACGCTTCATTCGTATCCAACGCGACTTCTGCAATAGGTGACTCAGATGAGGAAAGCGCACGGTTTATTCGCTCTGAGGCTCGTTCAAGCAGTCGCACAACTGCATCGACGTCATTTTCATCGCCAGCGCATAGATAACCAATCGCACCCGATACACCAGAGACAAATGCTTGCGCGCCTTCGTTCTGTCGAAGCCCCAGACGTGAAGCAAGAACGCCCTGTGCAATAGTCGAAGCAATGACAGATTGCCGACGCCAGCGGCTGGTCCCGGACTCGGTTGCTTCCCAATGGGGTTCCTCTGCGAGCAATAAAGTCGTGGCAGCAAATCGCGTTTCGCCCATACCCCGTGGCAGTTGAGCAACGGTTTGCAGTTTCGAATCTTCGCCCAATCGACGCGATACACAGGCATTCATCGCTTGAGCATCTGCAGCCACTAATTCTGCTTGCAGTCTTCTGGTCTCATCCTGGAAGACAGTGATTTCTTCGGAGAAGTATGGAATCGCTCTTGCAGATTCAAACACTACGAAGTCAAGTGCACCTTCCATTTGTTCAGACAAGAATACTTCTTCATTAATAATGACTTCGAGATCCCAGTTACCGCTTGGGGCGATCCCTGTGGCGGATTGCAATGCGAGTAGTGGAACCGTGGCTTCCTGCTCCGGCAGCCCAAATCGAGACCTATCCGCAGCAGCCAGAATTAACTTATTCGAATCGATACCCAAGCGCGGTGCCAGTTGGCTTGCATCTGCCCAAACCCCGGCTGCCCCCAGCCAACGCTGCTCGCCTTCTGCATCCCAACCCGGTGAAGTTACGCTAAACTCAAGCTCCAATTGGCAGGCATCGCCAGCACAGGGGGCGAGCGAAATAACAACATGCTGATCGATCTGTTTTACTGCAGTGGGAACGCCTGCTACTACAACATTTTGAAATTCAAGATCGTCCGGAACTTCCAGATGAAGCCGTTCATTATCGGAACGGACACCATCTAGACGCCAATTCCCTGCGGCAGTTCCATTTTCAGTATCCAACGCTAACCGTAGCGCACCACCATCGACCGACCAGCGAGTTGCACTAGATAGGTTTTGCTCCCAGGCAGCTCTTGTCGCCAGTTCCTGATTTCGATTTTGGTAGCCACCGACTTCACGAAATCGACTGTCCAGAACCGAGTAGAGAAATACGCATGCAAGAAGACTAAGCACTGTAGCCGCGCCGATCGGTGTTTTGAATCTCGCGCGCAGGGCTCTTGCACCATGACTTAAGCGACTGTCTAATCCCTGAATCTGCAACATCGCCGCGAAGCCTAAAAGGGTCAGGACCGTGGCAAACTTAAACGCATCTCCCAACAACAGGCGTTCCATCCAAACGCCCCAACCTGTGAGCAATGAATAACTGATGTGCGCTGTTATGCCGAATTCAAGTGGAGGATAGGTCACGAGACCGGCTTCATGATTAACAACCATGATAAAAGTTGCCAGCATCGAGGTGGCGTACGCAGTTCCCGTTTTCCTGATTAGACAATGTACCAACACAGTCACGGCGACCAGCTCAGCGAGCGCCGGACCGACAATTAGCGTTTGATAGATCAATGTGGTGCCTAAATTGAATGCATGGGGCACGTCAAGAAGGGCTAACACCATTGACCCAATTGCTGGCGTTAGCAGCAAGGCGAACGTGAGCGCAACAATAGCAGCGAGTCTAGCTATGAAGGTCACCCAGAACGGCACTGGTGCCGCATCGAGTATTTCGACAATGCCTGCGCGATGATCACGACGTAGCACCTGTCCGACCAAGGCAGCAGCGATAAACGCAATTACCAAGAACATTGATTCATTTAGCAGGGGAAGAGTGTACTCTGGCCGGGCTTCAAACGGTCCGTCTGCGTGGTTTAAGCCGTTCACCAACCCCGAGGCCGTGGTCATGACTGAGAGGCCAATTAGCAACAGATAAAAGGTCTTTCCAGTAAACAACATCGAAAGCTGCCAACGTGTCTCCGCCATGAGCGTACGCTGCCAGTTGTAACTATGTATTTCTAAAGGCGAGCTCACATCGCGATATTGTGCGGTTTGAGGAGTTATGAAATTCTCAATCTGACGGCTGGTAATTGCGGAAGACTTGTCCTGTATCAGCTCTTCACGCGAAACTTTTCGCAGCTCCCAAACGAACCATAACAGAGGCAAGAATCCCCAAAGCAGCCGGTTCAGGACAAATGGTGTGGTTAACGGGTAGATGATTGTGGCTTTCTCATTGGGCGTCCAGCCTTTGTTCAGACGATCGACTTCGCCAAACCCGGAGGGGTCGATCACAGAAGCGAGGTTTAAGAATATCCCGCCTTCGCTAAGCACGACCTGAGCGAGCATCCAGATGCCGATCAATACCGCTGAGGCAGCGAATGGGCCCGAACTGCTCCGAGTCTTTAACGCGAGCGTATAGTAGAGTGCGCCCATACCAGCAGTTGGAATTAAAATGAAGATCAAGGATGACCAGAGCATCACCACTACCGGTGTGGGCCC
>JAKSCP010000141.1 GCA_022360535.1 Pseudomonadales bacterium
CATCATGATCTTTCAGTACATCTTCCGGAATGTCATCAGCCATCAGCAGCTTCAACCAATCGATAAGCTCAGACGTACTCGGTTTCTTTTTCAAACCAGGCACTTTGCGCACATCGAAAAAAATGTCCATGGCCTGACTGACCAACTGCTTCTTGATGTCTGGATAGTGCACGTCCACAATTTTTTCCATTGTCTGTGGATCAGGGAAGTCGATGTAGTGAAAGAAACATCGGCGCAGGAAAGCGTCAGGGAGTTCTTTTTCATTGTTACTGGTAATGATGACAATAGGACGTGTCTTTGCCTTCACCATTTCCTTGGTCTCGTAAACGAAGAACTCCATCTTGTCGAGTTCCAACAAAAGATCGTTAGGAAATTCGATGTCTGCCTTATCAATCTCGTCAATCAACAAGACAGCTTGCTTGTCGGAGGTAAACGCCTGCCAGATTTTTCCTTCAACGATGTAGTTGGCAATATCCTTCACCTTTTCATCGCCTAGTTGTGAATCTCTCAGGCGCGATACTGCATCATACTCATACAATCCCTGCTGGGCCTTGGTCGTGGATTTGATATGCCACTGGATAAGAGGCAGATCCAATGCTTTGGCGATTTGTTCAGCCAGCATGGTTTTACCTGTGCCCGGCTCACCCTTAATCAATAGGGGTTTTTGCAATTGAATTGCCGCATTGACTGCAAGTTGCAACTCGTCAGTGGCGACGTATTCCTGTGTTCCAGTGAAATTCATACATCCAATTCCAGAAATGATTAACGGCGTTCATTTTAAATGCAGGCCGCAGATTAATACAGTTAATACAGAAAAACCCGGGCCCTGGATCAGAGCACCGGGTTTGTTGTTGGGTTCAATAGTGCTTAGCGTGAACAGCAGTGGTATCTGGTTTAGGCTCCCGCCTCAATCAGACGACGGCCGCGTTCGGTAATGTACCAACGGACTCCCTTTCTACCACCGACTTTCCCGGCCAATGACTTCAGAGTCAGAAAGCCGAGTGTCTTAACCATGGTTGATTCGTCGGTGTCCGCTTCCCGGCAGAGACCAGCAAGCGAGCGGTAAATGAATCGGCCGCAACCAAGAGTCTTAAGCACTTTGGACGAGGTGGAATCCAGCTCATCGGGCACCGGTGCGACTTCGTTGCTGTACTCGGCGAGCGCATCGTCCTCGGTTTCAGTATCGATAAGAGGCAACAATTCTTCCTGCAACTGCCGCAATTGATACTGCAACATGTCCACCCTATCGTTGGTCGAACGCGCTTCTGCCAATACATTATCGGACACATTGCTCATGAAGAAGCGAGGAGAGATCGCCACAGCCAGACAAATCGCAACGTAGTTGAGCAGATTGGCAGGGTCCCCCTCACTATCGACGATCAGGGAACTGCCGAACACACTGAGCACAAATGGCACCAGGAAAGTGACAAATATGCCCAACATGACGAATCGGATAAGTAGATTCAGGTCTGCTGTGCGCCTGGTAGCTATGGTGTAGTAGTTGATGATGCCACCGGCGGCACCAACCAGAATCATGATGAAAACCAGCGAGCTGAAATGACCCATGATGTACCTCTTAATGCTAAGCCACTGTTTTGTTTTGGTATTTTGCCCTTCTACGCCAATGACGGCAATTGCGAACAGCAATCCGGCCAGGCACAGAAATCGGGGAGAGAAAGTCTACTTTATTCGTTTGACACTTTAAATTACAAAATTAACTTACTGTAATTTAAGCTTTTTTGCTTTTTCTGGAAAAGAAATACATCAGCGTTGCCACAAATTCCGCAACGATCAACGCCAGGACCAGGGGGACCAGCCCCCTACCCGCGGCATCAAGGCCAATTGTGATGGCATCGAGAGTGACGACCATCAAAGCTGGCGCCAGGGTGGTGCCTTCCACGTTGGCGTACCAGGGAGTGGCAATCAGGGTCAGCATCAATGCCCTGAGGCTGTAGGAAATCCAGCGCTGTCGATTGAAAGCAGTGATGCGCCAGAAAACCCAGTAGAACACGCAAGCAGCAAGGCCATAGATCAGCCAAATCATCAAAAAGTTATCGCCAGCTTCCATTTGCTACTCGATCAGTCAACATTTACCCAACGGATCACATGCTCATGATAACCCAGCGGATGCACGTGATCTTCGGAGAGCGCTTTATCCTTAACAGTGATACCCGCTTCTTCCATGGCTTGTTTGGAACCAGCCAACAGTGGATGCCAGTCAAATAGTGACTTGCCTTCCATGCGCAGACGATAAGCACAAGTATCCGGCATCCAATGGACATCATGCGCATTCATCGTAGAGACCTGCAGGCAATCCGGTACTTTTTGGCTGCGAGCTGAGTAGCACCCGCAAGCGCCCTCATCCAGGTCATAGTAACGACAAATTACTCGGGTCCAGACAATGTCACCACCGTCTTCATCCTGCAGCTTCTTCAAGCAGCAACGACCACAATGGTCGCACAGAGCTTCCCATTCGGCAGGATTCAAATCGGTCAGCGGCAACTCCCAGAACTTTTCTCGTAGCGTTGAATCACTCATTGGTTCTAATTGCCACCCAATGCGCGCTCAAACTCAACTTGAAGCGCCTGTTGCCGCCATCCTTTCAAAGGGGAATTCCAAACGAGCTGTCCCGACTGCTCATAACTCTTCACCAGATCTTGCAACCAACGCTTGCGAGCAAGTAATTCTGGTGCAATGTTTAGTTCATCAGCTTTGCTCAATACAATTTTGCGCCAACTCTTCAGGGTATCGCGATATTTAGGGTGCAAGGGTGGGTTCAGGAGGTCACGATCGATGTCGCCGGTTTCTGTCGATTGATTGAGCGCATCGATTATAGCCTTCCCATGTTTACGCTTTACTTCTTTACTGACTTCCTTCATAGCTAACAAGGCGTCACTCTCTATAACACCGTGCGAACTAAACTCATCAGCAATGGCGAACAGCTCATTGTCTTTAGCAATCCAGTTTCGCGGCTTGTTTCTGGCACGGGATTCTTTCTCCCGCCAGACGCAAAGCGTTTGCAGCAGGGCAAGACCTTGATCCGAAAGCTTCCAGGAATTGGAAATTCCTGCGTAGAGCGTTTTCCAGATATCGGGATCTTCAATATCATAAACACCTGCAACCAATTCCCGCATGTCTTCTGCCAGCCAATCGATTAAAGCGCTGGATCGCAATTTCTGCTCTAACGTCTGGTAAAGTGTAATCAAGTGACGAACATCGGACGCTGCATATTCCAGTTGTGCATCTGATAATGGTCGTCGCAACCAATCCGATCGAGTTTCACCCTTAGCCACATCAGTATTTAATAGCGATTTCACCAATGCTTGATAACTAAGGCTGAATCCAAGCCCTGCATAGGCAGCAGCCGCTTGCGTGTCAAAAATTTTCTTCGGAACAATTTCAAAGACAGAAAGCAGCAGAACCAGGTCTTCGCTTCCCGAGTGCATTACCCATAGCAAATCAGGATTTGACAAGAGCTCGATGAAAGGAGACCAATCCTGAACACAAAAAGGATCGACCAGGGTGATCGCATCGCCATCAGTGTGCCCGGCCAGTCGGCACTCGTGAGATTCATTCAACTGCCTCCTGTTGAGTCGAACAAGGTGGCTGAGATCGTCAAATACGAGGCCCGTCAGCAGATTCCTTTCGCGCTCGAAGAAGTGATCTGGGACTACCAGCCCCTCGGCAGTGGCGTCGAGGAGAGTGGGTATATGCTC
>JAKSCP010000289.1 GCA_022360535.1 Pseudomonadales bacterium
ACATCGCTGCCAACAGCCTGAACCTTCGCCAGGGACAAGCGCTGAGTATTGACGCGATTCGCAAACAGATGACCCTGGCTGGGTATCAGGCAGTGGAATCTGTGATGGAGCATGGGGAGTTTGCGGTACGCGGTTCGATTGTAGATATCTATCCCATGGGATCTGCGCTCCCTTACCGACTGGATCTGTTCGATGATGAACTGGACTCGATAAGAATATTCGACCCTGAAACACAGCGCTCACACGAGCGGGTAAACGAAATCAAATTACTGCCGGGTCGCGAGTTCCCCATGGACGATAACGGCATCGCCAGTTTCAGAGCCAGTTTTCGGGAAACCTTCGATATCGACACCAGACAGTCACCGATGTTTCAAGACGTCAGCGCGGGCATTAACTCCCCAGGTTTGGAGTATTACCTCAATTTATTCTTCGACAAACTGGACACCCTGTTTGATTTTCTGCCGGAAGACACTGTGATCTGTCGATTGGGTGACTTAAAAACTGCCGGCGACAATTTCTGGAACGATATCGAACAGCGCTATGTAGACCGACAAATCGATCGCTTTCGGCCCATCCTGAAACCGCAGCAAGTTTTTCTCCCAATCGATGATGTTCTGAGAGAGCTTAAGCGGTTTCCGCAGATTGAAATCAAAGCGCACGATAATGCCAGATCTCTTGGCAGCGCCGCTTTGCCCGAATTAAGCGGCAATGCGCGCCTGGCACGTCCCTTTATCAAGTTGCAGGAGTTTCTGGAGCAGCAGCAAAACAGCCGAGTGCTGTTTTGTGCAGAGTCTCCAGGTCGCAGAGAAACTCTGCAGGAGTTACTCAAGCAGATCGACGTATCCGTTGAAACTGTCGAGCACTGGCAACAATTCGAAGCGGGCAATTGTCAGCTTGGCCTCTGTGTTGCGCCATTGGATCACGGCTTGTGGATACCGGCATCGAATCTCATTTTGATTCCAGAGGCGCAGTTATTCGGCGAGCGCGTCGCCCAACGTCGACGCCGCAAAAAGCCACAAACCAATTCCGACTTCATCATCAAAAATCTTACTGAGTTGCGGGTTGATGATCCGGTGGTTCATATCGAGCATGGGGTTGGTAGGTATCGCGGATTGCAAACCATCACAACAGAAGATCAGACCACCGAGTTCCTGACCCTGGAATATGCCAACCAGGCCAAGCTCTATGTTCCAGTTGCTTCATTACACTTGATAAGCCGATACAGTGGCGGCGATCAGGAAACTGCTCCATTGAACCATCTGGGCAGCGATCAGTGGCAAAAAACCCGTCGTAAAGCGGCTGAGAAGATCCGGGATGTGGCTGCAGAATTGTTGGACATTTATGCCAGACGCCAGGCAAGGAAAGGCTTCAGCTATAAGTTGAACCAGGCGGACTATGAAAAATTCAGCGCCGGCTTTCCATTCGAAGAAACCCCGGATCAGGAGAATGCCATTGGCGCCGTGATTGATGACATGACCGGCGGCCGACCCATGGACAGACTGGTCTGCGGTGACGTGGGATTTGGCAAAACAGAAGTTGCCATGCGTGCTGCCTTCATCGCCGTGCAAAACAACAAACAAGTGGCGATGCTGGTTCCCACCACGTTGCTCGCGCAGCAGCATTACGAGAGTTTTCGTGACCGCTTCGCCGACTGGCCCATTAATGTGGAAGTGATTTCGCGATTCAAGTCCGCATCCCAACAAGCTGCGGCACTGGAGCAGGTAAAAAGTGGCAAGATCGATATCCTGATCGGCACCCATAAACTGCTGCATGCCGAAATCGACTACAGCAATCTTGGTTTGCTGATTATTGATGAGGAACACCGCTTTGGGGTCAGACAGAAAGAAAAACTCAAGTCACTACGCGCCAATGTAGACATACTCACACTGACCGCCACTCCCATTCCCCGCACCCTGAATATGGCCTTGTCCAGTATTCGCGATCTGTCTCTGATCGTGACGCCTCCTGCAAAACGACTGTCAGTCAAGACATTCGTACGCGAAGAGCAGGATAGCCTTATAAAAGAAGCAATATCGCGGGAGATTCTGCGCGGTGGGCAGGTGTTTTATTTACACAATGAAGTGAAATCCATCGAACGCTGTGCCAAGCATCTACAGGAGATCGTGCCCCAGGGTCGCATCAGTATCGCCCATGGCCAAATGGCAGAGCGGGATCTGGAAAAAGTGATGGCAGACTTCTATCACAAACGCCAGAACATACTCGTCTGCACTACCATCATTGAAACCGGCATCGATATTCCCAGTGCCAATACCATCATTATCGAGCGCGCCGACAAATTTGGTTTAGCGCAATTGCACCAACTGCGGGGCCGTGTCGGACGTTCTCATCATCAGGCCTATGCCTATCTCTTATTACCGGCTGATGCACGACTCAAGAGCGATGCGCAAAAACGAATCGAAGCGATTCAGGCGGCCAGCACCCTGGGCGCTGGCTTTACCCTGGCAAGTCACGATCTGGAGATCCGGGGCGCTGGAGAATTGCTGGGGGATGAGCAAAGCGGCCACATGCAAAAAATCGGGTTCACCCTTTACACCGAGATGTTGGAAGAAGCCGTGGCGGCCATAAAATCAGGTCGTACTCCCTCTGTTGAATTGCAGTCAGACAATGTGGTCGAACTCAATTTACGCATCCCTGCCCTGATTCCGGATGACTATCTGCCTGACGTCCATATGCGCCTGATCATGTACAAACGCATTAGTTCTGCCAGGGATCTGGAAGAACTGGAAGATTTGCAGGCGGAAATGATCGACAGATTTGGCTTGCTGCCGCGCCCCCTGTCCCTGTTGTTCGCCCAAACCAGGCTTAAGCTCAAGTCGGTTCCCTATGGCATTAAGAAAATTGATGCCAATGTAAATAGCGGTAGAATTGAATTCACTCAGCAGACCCAGGTTGACCCGCTCTCCCTGGTAAAGCTGATTCAGGGAGACCCCGCTACCTATAAACTAGGCAGCGCCAACCAACTGCAATTCAATCATGGTTGCGAAGATGCTGAGAAGAAGCTGGATTTCATTTCCAAGCTCCTGAACAAGATGCAATTGAGCGAACAACAGGCCGCCTGACCGATTCTATGAAGATAGTGAATCTAAACGACTCAAGAATTCGTGCTTTCTCTAAATGCTGTGCGCTTGCTGTTTTGTTGATTGCACTGTTGGTTGCATTTCCTCAGAGTCTGTCGGCACAAGAGCGTTGGTTTCAGATCGAAGTGTCCATCTTCACCAATGAGTCGCTCAGCGATCGGGCAGAGGAAACCTGGCAACCCGGGCGGGCTGAACTCCAGTATCCCGACAGGTTGCAACGTTTGAACCGACTGCAGGATATCTTGTTTGTGGAAGCCCTGGCGCCTCAATCCTTGGTCTCAGAGGAAGACCAGCGGGAAGAAAGCGATGCAGAAAGAACTGCGCGCTTGCTTGCAGAACAACTCGCGGAACAAATAGCAGCGATTGGCCCCTTACCCGCCAAGCCAGCAAGCGATTTTAAATTCTTCGATTTTGCCCGCGATAGTTTTTTGCAGCTCCCTGCCTCACAGAGCGATTTTCAACAGACTAATCGCGCATTGGAGCGTTCCCCTGATCACCGCCTGTTGTTTCATGGTTTATGGCGACAAGCTGTGGAAAACACCCCACAGGCTCTCCCCTTATATGTAAGCGGTGGCGAGAAATTTGGTGAGTTCAGTGAGTTGGAAGGCAGCCTGACAATACGTTTCAATGACAATCGTGACCGTGTCGTCATTGATACCAATCTATGGCTTACCGAGTTCAGCACCCTGGCTTTGGAAGGCGCGGATTGGGAGTTGCCTGCCCCGCCCGGTTTGACTACTTCGTCAGCGACTAATGACGCAAACCTTGAAGGCGCAAACTACTACCCGATCCAGGTTTACCATATGCAACAGAGTCGTGAAATGCGCAGTACAGAGTTCCACTATCTGGACAATCCCGCATTGGGCGTGGTGGTAATGGTTGAACCCTACGAATTACCGGTACTGGGACCCAGTGGTTTCGACACCAATTCAACAGAGCTTCCTGCCGCTGCAGATTCCTCCGTCACTCAGTAGCCTTTAGCAGGGTCTCCAGAACTTTACGAACAAAGCCAATGCCATCTTCCATCACTGCGCGAATTTCATCCATGGTGATAATGCCCGGCACAACCCCAGCCGCCCAATTCACCGACAGCGCCAACATCGCGTAATCTATCCCTTTCTCTCGCGCCAGTACGGTCTCGGGCATCCCGGTCATACCAACTATGTCGCAGCCGTCCTGCTTCATGCGCAGAATTTCAGCCGCTGTTTCCAGCCGTGGTCCCTGGGTACAACCATAAGTGCCATGTTTCAGAACTGTGCGACTATCTTCTTCCAGTTCAGCTCGTTGATAGACTGCAGCTAACAGGCGTCGACCCAGCTCCACAGAAAATGGATTGGTGAAGTCCACATGCACCACTTCTCCCTGCCCTTCCTCACAGAAGGTGGAAGCTCGCCCCCAGCTGTAATCGATTATCTGCGTTGGCAAAATTAGTGAACCCGGCGCGGCATGCGCATCGATCCCCCCAACCGCATTCACCGCGATAATCTCTGTTACGCCAACGGTGGCTAGTGCAGCAATATTCGCGCGATAGTTGACCAAATGGGGAGGCACAGCATGTTGCTTGCCATGCCTTGGCAGGAACGCCACCTGCCCCTGTGGGGTATTGTAGAGTTCCAGCTCGACGGCGGAGTCAGCGTAGTCTGTTGCTACGCTTTCCAGGTGCGGCTGACCAAACTCCTGCAAGTCATAGAGCCCCGAGCCGCCGATAATTGCCAACATGTTTAATCGCTGTGGTGGTTGAACGTTGAATGAGAATGCTGCGTTACTGGAGTTGAAAGCAGGTTTCGACTCCCAGATAACACGCCCGAACATAAACCACGCCGCGCAGTGACGCAATGCCTGGAACAGTTGGCAAGTGTGGTAGGTAGAGAGAGGTTGGAGTGCAAGGAAAGCTACTTTGCCAGGAAGACCAGAAGTCTTCCTGGCAATCTATTCGATATCTAAGCTAGCCATTCAAGACTTGGCGAAGATTGTTTTTATCGAGTAGCTAGTGTGATTATTATTGCTTCCACAGAAAATGCCAGCCCACGGTGGCCGACCGATGCCAAAACTGCAATACGCTTCACAAAACGCCCGATTTTCTCGTTGCCGACGCTACCGCTATAGCCTTGAGCGCAGTTGGGATGAGGGAACTGGATCCGTTTTGTTCATTGGTCTTAATCCGTCCACCGCTGATCACCGTAGCGATGACCCTACTATCCGAAGATGCGTAGGATTCGCCAGAGACTGGGGTTTTCAGCGTATGGAAATCGTCAATCTGTTTGCTTATCGTGCAACGCTACCCAAAGATCTCAAGGCCGCCCCCGATCCCATTGGCCCTGCCAACGACCGTTGGATTAAAACCGCCCATAGACAAGCCGATCTCACGGTTGCTTGCTGGGGTAATGATGGCGAGTTTCTTGGCCGGGCTGACTCTGTCCGCAAGCGCCTGGACTCCTTACATTGCATCCACCTCAACCAGTCCTCGCAGCCGGCTCACCCGCTCTACCTAAAAGCCAGTCTGCAACCCCGTCTATTGGACTTCGGAAGTCAGCCCCTTTGAGCGCAACCACCAAACTCTGTCGTTTTCTCTGGCGTCAAACCTGGATTAGCCTGCGCTGGAAAAAATCCATTCATCGTTACTTGAAAGAGCAAGGCGAGCCGCCAGACGCGCCATTTGTCACAGATTTCTTTGGAATGAAATACGAAGGCAACCTAGCCAATGGCATCGAGTTTGCGATTTATTATTATGGGGCCTTCGAAAAACCCCTGCTCTTTTTTTTGCGGGACACTGCCAAACGAATAGCCGCTCATTCGGACAGGCCGATCCAGTTCTGTGATATCGGCAGCAACATCGGTCAACATTCCCTGTTCATGTCCCGGTTTGCCAAGACCGTTCACGCCTTCGAACCCTACGAGCCAGTGCGAGCGCGATTACAAAAGCACATTGAGCTTAACAACATCAACAACATTGAGATTCACTCCCTTGGACTGGGGGAACAGGACGAGCTGAAAACCTTCTACGCCCCCAAGGGCAGCAATCAAGGTATTGGGTCGTTCACTAAGGACAGTATAGAGCGAGGCACCGAAGATATTGGGCGCCTGCAAGTGGTTCAGGGCGATAGCTACTTCACCGCTTGTTCAATAGACAGTTTTCAGCTGTGCAAGCTGGACGTAGAGGGTTTCGAGAAACCCGTGCTGACAGGACTGCAGGGAACACTGAAAAAACAGCGGCCTCTAATTGTGTGTGAAGTCACCTATGGTGAATCTCTCTCCTTTCAATCCCGAGAAGAACTCCTGTCAGTGTTGCCCGAGCACTACCATCTCTATCAGTTCGACAAGCGAAATCCAGACGGACAAGTGGCTCGACGCCGGGGATCGAAGGCAAAACGGACAGGCGCTTACAAACTGATCCCTTTCAACGAGTGGAGACAAAGCGAACAGGACGACATCATTGCCATTCCTGAGGAATTGCTGGACGTGGTTCCTTTCGAGGGGCCGGATATTTGAGCAATTTCAGGCCCCGATCAGATACCCAAGGCAAAAAAAGGCCTAGCGCCAAGAATCCAATCCTGGCCTAGGCCGCTGTAGGTATGTGTTGCTGATTATTATATCGGCTTTACTGGAAGTTCCTTTAGTAAGTTGTTGTTTTTTTAGTTAAATCTATTGGAAGGCCAGAAATACTATGGACTTGAGCCTCATCTGGGAACTGGTAGGGGAAATCAGATAAATTGTCCCGTAGAGGAGCTGGCCCGGGAGGATTGATTCGGATTTTGGCTGAGCCAAAATCCTCACCCCGGTGGGGCGTCGCGCTTTGCGCGACGTCTGCGGCGCTTGCGCGCCTTTCGAACCGGGAGGTTCTCGCGCAGCCCAGACAAGCCATACAAAAAGACCCGCTTTTGCGGGTCTTTTTGTATGGCACGCCCAGGAGGACTCGAACCTCCAACCCCCGGCTTAGAAGGCCGGTGCTCTATCCGGTTGAGCTATGGGCGCAATTTTTAGTTTTACGCAGTTGCTAACTACTTTAACTGGCGTTCGCACCGACTCTCTATAACAGCCGGCAGTCGTTCAGTCTGCGCCCAAAGCTC
>JAKSCP010000157.1 GCA_022360535.1 Pseudomonadales bacterium
GATGGTTGAGGCCAGCCTGGAACAGCGGATCAACACCATTCATCTGGATTACATTCAGTCCAACTACGCCGACTTTCAACGTCTCCAACCGCAGCAGGCAGATCAACTTTTCACGGCTTCCCTGGTTGATGCCTTGCATCGTATTCGGCGGCGACTAGGTGAAGAGGGTTTCAACAAAATTGAAAGCTTAATGCTGGAAGCCATCGAGCAACAGCTTCGAAACGGTGATATTGAAGCCCACCGCTTGTGGATTAGTGAACTCTTAACGTCCTACTACGATCCGATGTACGACTATCAATTAGAGAAGAAATCCCAACGCCTGGTGTTTCGCGGCAACCACGATGAATTGCGCTCTTGGATAAAACCCTTGATAGAAACAAGAAACCAGGTTCAATGAGCATTAATCGAATCAACATCCAACCCATCGCGGATCGGATCGCTGCAGGTGCCACCATCCTTGTTCCTAACAATCGATTGCGGGATGCGGTATCACATGCCTATGCGAGTGACATCGCGCAAAGAGTCTATCTCACACCCAAGGTACAAGGTATCGATGTCTGGGTGAGAGAGTCCTGGGATCATGCTGCCAGCCTGGGTATGGAACCGTTTGCCTGCAAGCTCCCCATTTCTGCCACTGAAGAGATTTTCCTGTGGATCGAGGTGATCGAGAACTCACTGAGCAAATACCCTCTTTTGAACCCGGAAGAGACTGCCAATCAGGTGAGTCGGGCTTATCAGTTGATGAAGCAATGGCGACTACAGCGGGATCACGCTGAACCCCTGCGATCCTACGCTGTCATACCCGATATTGCCGCCTACCTGGAGTGGATAGAAGAGTTCGAGTCCCTTTGCCAGGAACGTGACGTTATTTCTCTGGTGGATTGTATCGAAGTGCTCTGTAACGAGCTTGCTGACTCACCAGAGATCCCGGTCGCTGATGAACTTGTTCTGTTTAATTTCTATCAGCCGCCGCCCTTGTATGCCGAACTCTTCTCCCTCCTCTCCCAGCGTACAGAGGTCTCGGAGGTACAACTGGCCACTGACATCGATACCATATCTGGAGACTTACAAGAATTCAGCAACCCCCGCGAAGAGTTCATGCATGTGGCGAACTGGGCAAAACAGCTCATTGAGCAAGACTCGCAGGCTCACATCGGACTGGTTGGCGAGTTAAATGAAAACCAACGTACAGAACTGGAAAGAATTCTTCACACCACACTTAACACCAACTGCATTGTTGAATTCACCGAAACCGAATCTGTATTCAACAGCACGCACAGCACCCATAGCCTGTTAGACGAGGCCCTGGTCTATGATGCCTTCTTACTCTTCGACCTGGTCAACGAAGAACAGCAAGGGGAAGCTTTCTGTCGAGTATTGCGTTCACCCTTCGTGCTACCGCAGAGCGACGAACAGGAAGTACGTACGAAGCTCGAGACAGAACTCAGAAGGCGCGTAACCAGTCATTGCCGACTGCAAGACCTGGCCTACTACGCTGGGCGTGAAGGCAAGGAATACTTTTGCCCTAACCTGTCGACGGCCATGCTGGCTATCCGTGAATCGTTCAGGCGCATGCCACAATTAGCCACACCACGGGAATGGGGTCAGTTCCTGGAAAAAATACTGAGTGAATTTGACTGGCCAGGTGAACGGGTGACTCCTTATCAACGCCAGGTTCAGCAGCGCTTCCAGAAAGCATTGGATGAACTGGCAACCCTGACACCCCTACTGGGAACAATCGACTACACCAGACTGGTCGCTCGCCTGCGCAATATTTGTGTAAGGGCCAAATACCAGCAACAGTTCAGCCCTCAGAGCCAGATCTCACTCTATAGCATCGATGAAGCCAGTGGTTTGAATTTCGACCATCTATGGATACTCAATTTCAACGATCAGGTTTGGCCGCCGCCCATCAGCCCCTCTCCATTTTTGCCCTATACGCTGCAGAAAGAGGTCGGCTTGCCCGGCAGCCATAGTGATGTCCAACATCAATTTGCGGAATCAGCATTCAGGATTCTTTGCAGCTCGGTAGGAAACTCACTACATGCAAGTTTCCACCGCAGTGATGGCGAACAAGAGTGTCGCGTCAGCAGCTACGGTCGTTCATTTGAACGCATTGCTACAGACTCAGAATTCACCGGAGACAACATCCCCATTCCGCTTTACGGATGGGAATCTTCAGACACTCCCCGCCTCTCTGTTGCAGCGGACGATACGGCTGTGCCTTTGGTAGTGACTGAAGAAAGCCTGGGTGGCGTGAGTGTGTTGAGCGACCAGTCCAACTGCCCTTTCCATGGATTTCTATTGCACCGCCTACATGCCGAACCATTGGAAAGCTTTGCCACCGGCTTGAGTCGTGCCTCCCGTGGCACCGCCATGCATGAAGCGCTGGAGTTTTTGTTCGGCCAGGTGGCTGGTCGAGATTCCATTCCTGGTGACCCAAACACGCTGACTGCGCTGTGTGATGAAGCGGCAGGACAGGCCATTCAATTTTTACGCAAAGTGCATCAGGCACTCATGACCCCAAGATTCGAACGCATCGAACAGCAACGGATTGCCAACCTGCTACAGCGGTTTCTTAAAAAGGAGAAAGAACGGGCTGACTTTACAGTAGCGGCAAGAGAGCAACGGCATAGCTGGAGCTATCGCGGCATGGTCTTTAACCTGAAGATAGATCGGGTAGATCGATTGGACGATGGCTCACTGGCAGTCATCGATTACAAAACGGGCAAGACTGTGGCATCACCGACAAGCTGGCTTAGTGACAGACCACAAGATTTACAACTGCCTTTTTACTCCACTGTGATGAATGAATTGCAGCAGGAGTCCGTCGCCGCCATCGCCATTGCCCATGTAAACCCCGAACGCACCGACTACTCCGGCATTATGGAGCAAAAGCAATTTCACCGCTCACTAACATCAGTAAGTGAGAAATTGCCCGGCGACATGGATTGGCCAGCGCTGAATCACCATTTCAAACTCAAAGTGCAGGAAATCGCTGATGAGTTTCTGCAAGGAATTGCACGTATCTCTCCTGTGGATTACAGCGAACGTTGCAGTGATCCACAAATCAGAGCCCTGTGTCGAGTCCCGGACAGCGAAGCAACAGATGAGACTGGAGATTAACTGTTCATGACCAGGTTGCTTCCAGATCAATCGGCCCGGGATCGTGCGCTGGACGTTGAGCATTCCTATATCGTGCAAGCGCCGGCTGGATCGGGCAAGACAGAACTACTTACTCTGCGCTACCTCAAACTACTGGTCACCTGTGAACAGCCAGAAGAAGTGCTGGCAATCACTTTCACCAAGAAAGCAGCCAGTGAGATGCGGGATCGCATCATTCGCGCCTTAAACTGGAGCCAGGATTGTCTCGATGGGATCAGCAAACCGGAAAACGGCATCGAAGAATTGCGCTTCGCTATTGGACAGACGGTACTGCAACGAGATCAGGAACTGGGATGGCGACTGCTGGACAATCCGTCCCGCTTCCGTGTGCAAACCATCGACAGTTTCTGTTTTTACCTGGCCAAGCAACTGCCTATCTTGTCGCAGGTCGGTGGTGATCCACAGCTATTGGAAAATATCGATCACTGCTTTCACGAGGCAGTGAACTCCACCTTGCGTTACCTGGAATCCGACCTACCTATCGCCGACGACATAGAAATCTTACTGGCCCACCTCGACAATGATATTGCCCGTGCACAGGAGCTGCTCAGCAATCTGCTGCAGCAACGGGATCAGTGGAGCAATCACCTGTTCAAGCTCGATGTGCCCGGACAGGAAGGCGGCGAAAATCTGACCGACAACATCGCAGAATGGGTAAGCGAAACCTTGAGTCATGTGCGGAATCAGTTGCAAAGTGAAGAAGCCGTGCTGGTTGAGTTGTTCAACTTTGCTGCCGCTTATCGTGATCAAGAAGACAATCTTCCGATCAAGGACTACTCGTCATTGACCGCGCTACCGGGCACGACTTTAGACGATTTACCCTACTGGCAAGTCATACTCGAATTTCTCCTCACCCAGGATTTGAGAAATCCA
>JAKSCP010000029.1 GCA_022360535.1 Pseudomonadales bacterium
GTTATCTGCAAATGCCAGATAGATTCCGGTCTGGGGATAGAATCTGTACACATAATTCTCAAAAAACAGAGTGATAGCACCACCGGGGAAATACTCTGGCACCTTTACCTCTGCCAAATCGAACACAGCGTTCATGGCATCTGTCACTTCCACCGGACCCGAAACCCCGCAAGCCACAGAATCGCTGGTTTTACTTCCGGAAAGCTGGCCCAGGAACATGTTATCGCTGGTACCCACATTCACTTCGTTGAAACTGGATTGCAGGTTTGAGACTGCGTAGTTAAATCCTGCAGATTCGTCTTTCCAGATCGCTTCAGCAGGATTTCCGTTTTGCAGAACAGGATTACTTAAGGTGAGATCATTAATACAAAGTGTTCCATCTGAATTGATCACTAGTGAGACTGCGCTGCCGTTGACGAACGGACCCCCGGCATTGAATTCGGTATAGGTTAAATCGTAAGTTCCCGCGAAAGATGCTGGAATGGTTGCAGGAGATTCGCTCTGCGCCAGAACTGAGTGTCCTGTTAACGTTAAGAACGTAACAAAAGCACCAAGCAATACAGTCTTAATTCCCATAGTTGTTATCCCCGATTAGAAAGTCGTTTTTGGATTCACTGGCTACAACCTTAGAGAATCTAAGGTAGTTGCATTTTAAGGGTGGGACGCCAGACGCAACATCCCCCGAAAGGGGGTATGCAAAAGCTCAGGCTTCGACCAGACCAAGACTAATGGCCTTGATGGTGAGTTCAGCTCTGTTGTTCACTTCGAGCTTCGAATAGATTGTTTTTACGTATCCCTTGACAGTATCAGGAGAGAGCTCCAGCAAGTTCGCCGCCTCTTCAACGCTGCATCCCTTGGCCACCAACTTCGTCACATCTACTTCCCTTGGTGTTAATCCAGAATCAGCAAGCTGCGAACCTTTATTGTTGAAATGATCGATCAATCTTTGCGAAGAGGCATCGGAGATAGGTGGTCTGTTGTGCTGAATGCCAAGCAAATAACTCACTATATTGTCTTTGTCCTGATCTTTGAGAATGTAACCTTTTGCGCCCGAACGTAGGGCAGAAAACAAGTTTTTGTCATCATCATAGATAGTGGCGACGACGATGTAGCAGTCTTCATGAGTTCGCCGCAGGTCTGCAATCAAATCCAAACCACTGCCATCAGGCAGGCCAAGGTCAATCAACGCCAGCCCATAACTGTGTTGCGAGATTAGTTTACGCGCTGAATCGAGACTATCGGCGCAGTGCGTTGACGACGCAGAAAAAGCTTCCCTTACACAGGACTCAAGCCAAGACTGAGTCTCTGGATTGTCTTCCACGATAAGGCAGTTGTTAGAATCAAGCATCGTTCAGAAAAGATATGTGGGTAACATTACCTTAATAAGGCAAATTGATATTGTACACCCCCAGATCGGGGGGCAATCCTGGCGACAAACAATCGAGTACAATTAGCAGCGGATGTGCAAGCGAACTTATAACAATAGAATGGTTTTCCGATTACTTTGCCAATTGAGTTGCATAGTCATCGCAACCATAGCCTCACCTGTTTCCGGCCAAGAATCGGACCAGCTCATCAAGATAATTGATCAGGTACAGTTTGTGGAATCCGATTCTGATTCACCACCGGATATGGACGCCGACTGGCAACTGCTGGACCTTCCTCTGGGCTCCAGGATTGGAGATCCAGAGGAAAGCAATCGTGTGATCTGGATGCGGTTCTCATTAGAGCAACCTGATTCAAATGAGCTGCATGGAATCTACTTCTATCGCCACAATCTCTCAGTCGACGTCTTTTTTAATGGCGCAAAAATCGGAGGGGACACTTACCGAGAAGGCTACCAGACTATGAGTTGGAACCATCCTCGGCTGGTAACCATCCAACCCTCGAACTGGTTACCAGAAAACAATGAAATACTCATCAAATTTACCACCAGCTATTTTGGCGGCACCTTTGCACCGATGCTGTTCGGCCCGTTAAATGAACTCCAGGCGCGATACGAAGAACGTACATTTCGCCAGATAACGATTAATCAATGGATTCAATATGCGGGATTTATCGCTCTGGTCCTGTCGTTCACTTTATGGCTGACGAGAAGGTCGGACCTTACCTATCTGCAGTTCGCTGGCATGACGGCATGTTGGATTGTATTAGCCACTCACATGGTTATTTACTATAACCCGATTGAGTACCGCATATGGCTTCCTCTGGTTCACATAAGCACAGATCTATGGGGCTGGCTCTTCTTTCACTTTGTAAGCCAAATGGTGGGCATCAGCAGGCCCAGGATTGCGAGACTTGTAAGCCTTTGGTTGGCGCTATCCCTGTGCTGGAACGTTCTCGCACCAGTGCAATACTGGTGGCTGGGTGCCTACGTACTACACGCTATAGGTAATCTGTTTATTCTCTATCTAATGTCCAGCGTAGTACGAAAGGCTATTGTAGGGAGAGACCGTCTTGCCTTAGCTATCTGCATCACGATTTGCGTTCAGATTGGCTTCTTCACTCACGATTTTCTATTGGTGCTACTCGCCTCCCCGGAAGAGTGGGAAGGTGCGCTCTACTACTCTCAGTTCGCTTTCCCATTACTTATGCTGGTATTCGTCGGCGCACTCCTGCACCGATTCGTTTCTGCTTTGGCAGAAGCTGAGAAGCTGAATAGCGAACTAGAAGACAGAGTTGCTGCAGGCAAGGAGCTGATCGCTAAGTCCCTGGCTGAGCAGCATGAATTGCAACTCAAGCAAGCTGCAGCACGAGAAAGGATCGAGATTTACAGAGATCTACACGATGATGTCGGATCGAAGCTGCTATCGATAGTTCATGCCGAAGACAAGCAGCAGGACCAGCCCCGGCATGGAGATTTAGCCCGGGCAGCACTGCAGAGCCTGCGTAATGCGGTGTCGCGGGCCAACAGCCCAGAGCAACCAGTTTCCACGTTTATTTCGGAACTTGTGGAAGAAGCTCAGTTACGACTGGAAGGGTCAGGGCATAGGTTCTTTCTCGAGCTTTCGGGCTCTGAGCCAGAATCAATCTTGAGTTCTGATCAAGTATTCAACCTCAACCAGGTAACGAGAGAACTCATCAGTAATATCATCCGGCACGCCCAAGCCTCTGCGGTTCGATTGAGAATTGCCTGTAATGGCGATTCGATGGAGTTTCAGGTTGCAGACGACGGCCACGGAAAGTTGGAAGCCAGCAATGATGGAAATGGGCTGAAAAATATAAAGACCCGAATCGAAGAACTGGGAGGTCAGATTGAGTGGGGACAGAATTCGGAAGGCGGCACTACAACGAGCTTTTCCGTGCCAATGGTCACCCAGACCACCGGCGCTGAGATTGCCGGTTCCTAGTTGAATATCAGACTAGCCGCAGCAACCGCCTGCTCCTGCTCAGACAGGACTGTTTCGACCAATTCGAATTGGTCTGGCGACATGCCAGTCCGCAGACTTTCCCGCGTTCTGTTGATTGCTTCAAGCTGCCTCTCTGTTCGAAACGACAGGTTCGCAGCCTGACCAATACCATCTGGATTTGTTAGCGCATAGGTTTCATCGAACAACTTATCCAACAACAACTCCCGATTGCCCGGCAGCAAGTCTTCAGCAATCAGATCAATTTGCGATAAGTGTGCAAGATCGAATTTCGATCTTGCTCTGGCTTGTAACGCTTCGGAAAGCTCGCCCAACTCTTCCCCTGTTAGTACGGTCGCCATCTTGTCCAACACATGCTGAGGATTCTCGAAGGCTGATATCTCTTCCGCAGAAAACTCACCTCGCTCAATTGCGATTCCAGCCAGTCTGATTTCAGTGTAGGCCAGTACCAGCTGGTCCCGAATTTCCGCCTTACGATCACTGGCGAAAGTGTTTAGAAATCCTTCAAAATCCAAATCGATTTCGCTCTGGACCGCTTCTTGCACTGGCTTGTTAGCAACAAACAAGGGTTCCAGAAGCTCAGCAACAACTCGCTCCCTGCTAGCTCTTGGCCCACTCACAGAGCCTGGAGAATTCGTCACAGGAGACTTGAGGCCATCAGGTAACGCCAGCTGTGATTGTGGCTCCTGGCCCAGTTCCAGAGCTTGTTCAAGCTCAACCACTTCATCCTCACCACTTTGAAAAACCAACCGCCAAACAAGCAAACCA
>JAKSCP010000028.1 GCA_022360535.1 Pseudomonadales bacterium
GTCCCCCAGAACATAGATACTAATTTTCTTATCCGGGGAATAAAAGGTAATAATCGCGCGTGTCACACCTTCTACAAGGCTACTATTACTGTATGGCTGCCAAGTTCGCAAGGTCGAAATGATGTTATTACGCCCCCGCGGGGTATCTGGCATCCATTCCCCCCGGTAGGAGTTGAACATGTAATCCCCCATGTCATTCATCACCTGAATACCCTTAACTTCCGGGTATACGTCCAGGGTTTTATCGATGACATCCAGCATCTTGTCCCAGTTTCCGGGGGTGTTGTACATACTGCCAGAGGTGTCGATGACGAAAATAATGTATTCACTATCAACTGGGACACCGCCAATGGCATTGTCTTCGGGCGCTGCCGAATTGGCCAGTAAGCGCTGCATTTCTTCGGTCAGGGACTGACGGGCGATAGCCAGTCGGCCAACTTCATCGGTGATCTCTTCGGACAGTTGATTGGAGGCATTGAAACGGCCTTCCACATCATTGAGATCGCGACGCAGTCGCGCGATGCGTTCAGTCAGGGCTGATAGCTGTTCATGCTTGGCATTCAATTCCCGGTTGAGAATTCGGGTTTCGCCACGGATAGCAAACAGTTGTTCCTGTAACTCCGTGACCGAGGCCTCCGGTGTGACGTCTGAGAATTCGATGGTCACTGGCGCTGAGGACTTGGTGATCATAAGCAGAATGATCATGGCGCCAAAACCACAGGATGCCACATCCAAAAAGGATACGGTGAAGGAGTCTGTTTCCCGGCGATTCTTTTTGCTCATTGTCTGCTCAGATTGCCATTGTTGCTTAGGGCTCTAAATATTGGTGGGGAAAGACACACCGAGGTCTTCCGATATCTCTTCTGTACTTTCTACGCGTGCCACCGACGTATCCTCTCTTGGTTGCTCAGGCGTGTCTTCTTCCACCGCAGAGGTACCACCCGGCCAATCCTTGGAAGGGGCGATCAATGATCCCCGTGTATATTGTGCCAGCTCCCAAAAAGCGGCGGCAGCGCTGGGATCACCTTCCAATGGCATCAATATAATATTGACCGGAATTCCCTGTAATAACTCCCCGATTGCATCCTCGTATAGCTCCAGTCTATCCCGTGGCGTGATAAGGGGGTCACGGGCTCCCCGATCATCAGTGGTTGGTAGACCATCGGTAATCAGGAAGATATTGTCCGGGGGAGGGCTCATATTGGCGATTTCCCGAAACAGGCGCTCGTAGTTGGTACCGCCTTCGGGGGCGATATCCATTACCTGTTCCACCACTTCATTTAACTGGTCGCGGTCTGCGACCTCCAGCCAACTGGCCTCGCTACCAGGTAGAGCTGCCCGAACTTCCTCGTTAAAAGCATAGATCTGGTATTGACTGATAATAGGCAGTTGAGTGGTAATCCAATCCACTATTTTGACAACACGTTGCCATTTTGGCGCTTCTTTCTTGTACACATCGGCCCGCAGACTGGTGCGGATGATGTTGACGATGGTGTCGTCCAGCATGCTGGCCGACGCATCCATGACAATCAGAATGCGCTGACCACCCAGATACAGACCCGACAGATACTGGCGCTGCCCGTCGCCGATGAACTGACGCACACTGGAACCTTCCTGTTCCAAAGCGCTGGCCTGCAGCCTCAGTAGTTCTTCCTCTAGTTGCTGCACATCGGCCCGCAGTTGTTCCACATCTTCCACGGTGGCGACACTGGAGTTTTCCATCGCCGCCAATTCCTGCAGAAACGTATCAATCTGGTCCTGAATCTGCCGCGCCAAGCCCTGCGCTGTCACCACATCGAAGTCCACGTCCGACAGTGTGTTTCTTAGCTCAACCAAACCCAATTGCCCTTCCAGCACCTCTTCCTCCAACAGACTGATTTCTGCCGACAGGTCGGGACTGGTTTCCACATCAGACAAGGTACTGGTGTGATCGAGAATCAGGAAGATCAAAATCACCGCCCCGAAACCGCAAAACATCACATCCAGAAATGACAGACTGATGGGATTGAATTTGCGCCTGAGAGCTCTGTGTTCGCTAGACATTTTGCACCTGGATCAAGGTAAGCACTTCGTTACTACCTTCGAATTGAATGCGATCCCCTACTGCGAGTTTGCGCTCCCCCGAAGCCGTTACCCCATTCAACAAAAAGGGCATGTCACCACTATTGAAATAGACGCCGTCGCCACGATCAGCAATGGCGCCCAGGTCTTCCGGCAGATTGGCAATAGACAGGGTCAACACACCTGCGGTGTTGCCATGCCCATTCAGCGTCTGTTGATTCCGAATACTTATCTGTTTTACCGATATTGCCTGATTGCCATGCAAAACATGAGTCGGTTGCTCTGCCGATTGGTCAGCAGACTTCACGTTTGAGGAAACATGTTGCGACACCGGCAGACTGTTTACCAAACTAATGCCCTGTTCACCGCCCGTTATCAGTTCGCGGTACTCCAAACAGGCGTCATTGACTGTTCCCTCATCGATGACAATAAGATCGAGTGAGGCAGGAAGGCTTGCTCTGAATCCCGGTAACTCTGCCAAGGCCGGACTGACAATTAACTGTGTGTCATGGTCCGTGGCCATCGCTGTGACTTGCTCATTAATCTTTTTGAAGTGACTGTTCAGGTTAGTGATCAAGCTTTCCATCGGCATTTTGGCTGTATGCACCGTATCACCAGCATTCAATTCCAAAATCAGATTGCCGTCCTGTTGCGCTTGAGCCAACCACGCGGGTAACTGGTTATAAAGTTGCTGCTCAGACTCAGCATCGTGCTGCGGATTGAATCGGCATTGCTGAATGAACATTCCAGTAGCTAACTGCATCATCAGGTCTGTGAAGTTCTGACTGCCGACACCTGGAATCTGTACAGTAGAACCCGAGCTTAACTGCGAACCATCGGTTGTGAGCCTGGTGACTACTACCTGATGCAGTTGCAGATCAGCGTACAAAACATTGCTTGCGCGAGCGGAGACGATAGCTGCGGCTACTGCTGAATCGACAACTCCACTTACCTTAAATGGACTGTGTTGAGAGAGGCCCAGCAGAATAGACAGTTGCTGCCGTGTGAAGCTGCCCGGCACGGCAATGACCACGTCCGATGCAATGTCCGCTTCTTCGGCCAGGTGCTGCAGGTGAGCAAAAGCGATGTCGGCATGATGGCGAAAATTGTTGCCATGTTCGATGGGATCGAGATTCAGTTCATGCCAATACTTGTTGTAGCTATTGGTTGGTTGCAGACGTGCTTGTTGTTCAGCAAGTTCACCGAGCACAAGGTCCTGGCCATCGGCTAAAGCAAAACCTGGACTGCGCAACAGCACCCCGGACTCATCGCCCACGCTGATTGCTTTGTCGTTAAGCTCAATGACTTTCAAGCTCATACAGTTACGCCTGTGTTACACCATGAATGTCTGACTCGGAATCGGGGACCTGCAGGTGTCGAATAAGCCGTTCGTCGCAGTAGTTCTGACAGTCGAGAACCAGACGATCTTGAAGCTGCTGTAACTGATGCAGCAGGAACATCAAAAAAATACTGACTACCAGGGCAACAAAGGTCGAGTTAAAAGCCACACCCAAACTCACCGTTACGCCAACGATATCACCACTGACAGCCTGATAGGCCTGGCCCAGGGCGGTGCCAATGCCGCGCACAGTGCCAAGGAATCCAATGGAAGGAATAGCCCAGGCAATGTAGCGAACCAGGGACAACTCCGTTTCCATGCGGTCAGCTTCCGTTTCGCAAATATCTTTTACGGTGGCTGACACGTCCTGAATATTGCGTGTGCTTTGAAAGCGATGCAGCCCTGCCGTTATTGCTCTGGCCAATAAGAAGTCTTGTTCACGCTCCGGCAAGGCCTGAACAGGCCGCGCATAATTGCGCGCGTCTTCCGGCAGGATACTCATGCCTTGATTCACTTGAATCAACGTACGATCCAACAACGAACGTTGTTTTAGAGTTTGTTGCGCCTTCATACCGATAATAAACAACGCCCAAAACATTAGAATGACACAAGTCTCTTGCTCGAAGTCTCGGAGAATGACAAAGACAGAACGTTCAGGAACATAGTTCTCGTCAGTCTGCTGCAGCAGTGTCTGCTGCTCCTGAATCAGATCAGCATTGGGTCTGATCACCGTAACGTAGGTTGCATGCACGATGATGACGCAGAAAATCAGTGCAACCAGTTGAAAAAATGTTTCGTACAGCGAGCCTTGCTTCATTACTTAAATCCTAGTGACCTATTTCTTTCTCTAACTCTGTTACTCACTCGAGATAACGCGCTACGCGAAATCCCACGTCGTCCCGCGGTTCAGCACCAAAGTCTCTGAACGAGAGGCGCATCTCTGTAATGGCCCCATGAGCCCAACTCGATCCGCGGATAGTGTGGAACTGGCCTATCTCAGGACCCAGGGGATCAATCTCTACTCCCAGGCTACCTGCAGAACCATAGTAGTCATGTACCCATTCCGACACGTTGCCGGCCAGGTCATACAGCTCGTAGTGATTCGGTTCGAAACTTGCCACTGAGGCAGTGGCGAAATGACCATCGTTATAGTCAAACATCACTTCTCCCAGATAAGCCTGGGCGGTGACATCGCCGAAATTCCCGGCATTTTCAGGTGGCGGTAGCTGATCGCCCCACGGGTACTTAAGTGTGTTGCCACTACCATCAGTACGAGCTGTCCAGGCCCACTCTGCTTCGCTGGGCAGGCGATAACCGGTGGCCTCAGGGTTGAATCCAACCACTTCTTCACCCTCAACCTGATAGAACAGAGGCAGCCCTTCCTGTTCACTGAGCCAATTGCAATAGAGTGCTGCCTGATTCCAGTTGATGCGAACCACGGGTTGGTTCTCATTATTAAGTGTCAGCCCCTGTATGGTGCCGGAATTATGCTCTGCATCGAATAAACGGTATTCAGCATTAGTGACTTCGCGATAGCCCATGTAGAACGGTCGATCCAATTGGATATCACGCAAAGCTTCGTTAGGTCGGCGACCAGCCTCACGCCTCGAGGCTCCCATAGTGAACGCACCCGGATAGAACAACTTGAGTTGCTGGCCGGCGACGGTAGTGATTACCGGTTGGATCTGTTCCAGTCGTGCCTGCTCCAGTGACTTAAGATTCACTCGAATAATCTGATCCAGGCCGGGACGGGAAGTGAA
>JAKSCP010000027.1 GCA_022360535.1 Pseudomonadales bacterium
CGGCGGAACTGATCATGCCGCCCATAGCGACTGCTTTATTGCGAATTTCTTTTTCAAAGCTCAACGCATCTTCGCATTCGAGTAATTCATGATTTCCAAAAGCATCCATGATGACCGCTGGAGTGGGTTTCGCGCCATAGATTGGGAAGGTCATCATTTGTGCTTCCGGAAGTGCTCTGCCCATGCCGTCGCCATCTATACAGGGTATGCCTTTCATTGCGGCAACGAATAAAGGAATCGTGCTGTTACCTCCACCTACTTCAAAGGGAATGACTGCGTCGATCTTTTTGCCGGTCAGTTCCTCATACTTGTTCAGGGCATTGATGGCTTCGTCCTCAGTGGGCAACTGTTCCAAAGTAACCGTTGGCGCACCTACCATACCGATACTGACCACAAAGAAATCGTCGGGCACCTGATCAGGTGACAATAGGGTAGCGGGCCCGTGTTTTTCCAGGAGTCTTTCTGCTAGCAGTTGTGACACATAAGGATCACCGCCACCACCTGTTGCTAAAAATGCCGCACCGGCACAAAGATCCTTGATATGTTCTGCGCCGATCTGCTTCATGAAGCTTGCCTTAGATCCCCTACGACTTTGATTCGAATCCGTGCTGCATCGTCATCCATGTAACTCATCGTGGTCTCTTCCACATCCAGCACTCGCAGGGTGGTTTCGTCTGCACCGGCCGCAATAGCTTTGGATTGCGCTTCCTCGGTAGCGGCCGCCATGGCTTTGTCGCGATCAATTTTGGAATAGCTCACGATGTGTTCAACTTCGCCGCCGACCTGTGCAATAGCCGCACCGATAGCATTGGCGACTCCCGCATACTCTGGGTGGATAACCTTGGATGCGGTCTGCAGTGGGCGCGAGACCAATATTGCGCCACCGCCAACCAAAATAACTGGCACCGGGTTTTCGCTGGGGCGCATTTTATCGACAGCCTCATCAATCATGCGGTGCATAGTTTGGGTTGCAGTCTCCACCAGGTCATTTGATAGATGAGCAACTTTGGATGCGTCACCCACGTCACAGGAACCATTGGCAACCGCGATGTCGGTGGTAGTCAGTGTGTTTCCACCAAAAACCAGGCCCTCATTGACCAGGCGATGTCCAACTGACTCCGGGCCCAGTTTTGATCCAGAGTCATCGACCAGGCTGCCACCACCCAGTCCGATAGGTAGGATGTCAGGCATGCGAAAGTTGGTGCGTACACCACCAACGTCAATATGGCTATTGCTCTCTCGCGGAAAACCACCAGCGAGCACACCGACATCAGCCGTCGTGCCGCCGATGTCTACCACGATGGCATCGGAGATACCCGAAAGAATGGCCGCGCCGCGCAAACTATTGGTGGGGCCACTGGAGAAGGTAAGCGCAGGATAACGCGCAATATAATCTGCCGCCATCAAAGTGCCGTCGTTCTGACTGACATAAAACGGGCAGCCGATGTTACGTTCTGCCAGGGCGGCCTGCATGCTGGAAACCACGCGATTAGCCAGATCACCCAAAGCCGCATTCAGGAGTGCTGCATTCTCCCGTTCAAGAATCCCTAAACGACCGATCTCATGACTTAGCGATACATTGGCATCGGGAATTCTGGCTTTGATTAGCTCTGCCATTTGTATTTCGTGCTCGGCAATGGCAGGTGAGAATGCGGCGGCGACTGCTACCGACTTCACACCTTTGCTAACGATGTCTGATAAAACTTTGTCGAGTGTGCGGCTGTCCAACTCGGCAATGGGTTTACCATTAAAGAGATGACCTCCACCGATCATGTAGTGATGATCGCCAACAGCAGCAGCAATATCCTCTGGCCAGTCACATTTGGGAGGTAAACCTGATCCTATTGGCAATGACGCACGAATAATCGCAGTTTCTGATAACTCTTTGCGTTCGATAACCGCATTGGTGAAATGGGTAGTACCGATCATCACGGCTTCTATGGCATCGGTGCCAATCTGCGCTTGTTCCAAAACTGCATCCAAGGCCTCAATGATGCCTTGCCGCACATCACTGCTGGTCAATGCCTTGTGCGAACCGACGATCTCCAATCCATTCATCAACACGGCATCGGTATGGGTTCCCCCGACATCTATACCAATTCGCATTAGAGAGAGACCTCCCCTCGCTGCAGTTGGGTAGGCCAGACTTTCCGACACAACAGATAGATGGGAATCGTGATCATCAACGCATCGAGGCTGGGAATGCTGGAGAACGTATACCCGGTAACAAAGGCAATTGCTGACAGTGTTGTACCAACCAACCAGGCAACCAGGGCAGCAGGATCGTAGTCAGGAAGTTGCTCGCGTATGGAGAGGGAGTAGTTCTTTTGCTTAAGGATGAAGTAATCCGTCAGGTACACGCTGGCCACCGGCGGCACGATTACCCCGAGCCACTCAAGGAAGCCAATAAAATAGTCGGTGATGCCAATCATTGCGAGCGTTGTGCCGAAGACTCCACAGGCAATAGCCAGTTTCCACTCCGCTGTTTTGGGGTTGATGATGGCGACTGCCAGAGTCGTACTGTAGAGATTGACGCTATTAGTCGTCCAGGTGGCAAACACCAGAATGGTAAATGCACTTCCTAACAGACCCAGCGAGATCATGTAGGCCATTGGATCCAACAAACCCGTAACTATCGCCGGCGTCACTCCCATCAACATAGAAAAACAGTTGCCAATTCCATTGCCTAAAATCGATGCGGAGACGCAATCTTTCACCGAGCGCGCGTAGCGGGATAGATCTGGCATCAAGACTACCCCA
>JAKSCP010000026.1 GCA_022360535.1 Pseudomonadales bacterium
CAGTAAACAAATCCTGAACCAGTTGCGCATCGCCGGTAATTTGCAAATTGCTGTTAACCAGTGGTTGGTTGGTATGTTCGGACAGCAATAGTCGAGTAAGCGTAGAGGCCGACCCTTTAACTGTGGCGTCAACTGGAATGGCATAACGAGCAGCGTCTGCTGCGCCCAGTCTAATCCCATCAGTTTCCATAGTTGCTGTCAGTGAAAGTGGAGAGTGAAGAATTTGTATTTCGATTGCGCGTCCAGCAAAGCGCGCAAGCTGATTTTGTGCATGCTGATCAGAGCGTATCACCGAGTTGAGCAGTTGTTCTGCGGGCCACAAAAGAGCGCTGCCAAATATCTCCTTCATGGAACTACTCGTAGGGCTTAAAGCCGAGATGAATGGCGCAGATTCCATTCATGACATCGTGATAGCGGCAGTCTGAAAAACCAACTGTTGCCATCATATCCATCAGGGTTTCCTGATCAGGATGCATGCGGATAGATTCAACAAGATACTGATAGCTGTCACTGTCTCCAGTAACCAGTTTGCCCGCTACCGGCCACAGATTCGAATAGGCATCATAGGCTTTACTTAACAGGGGGTTCTTTGGGGTTGAGAATTCAAGCACCACGACGCGCCCACCTGGTTTTAAACTGCGTAGCATTGAACCCAATGCGCGTTCTTTATCGGTGACATTGCGTAACCCATAGGCAATGCAAATGCAGTCGAAACTGTTGTCAGCAAAGGGCAGTTCTTCGGCATTCACCTGCGCGACTTCTATGTTGGCGTTTAACCCTTTGTCGATTATCCGGTCTCTTCCAACCTGCAACATCGCTTCATTGATGTCAGCGAGTACCACGGTGCCATCGTTTCCAACCAGAGGGGAGAATTTCATGCTGAGATCGCCGGTACCTCCGGCAAGGTCCAGCACTGACTGCCCTTTACGCAAGGCGCACATATCAATGGTGAAGCGTTTTACAATGCGATGAGAGCCGAGTGACATCAGATCGTTCATTACATCGTAACGACTGGCCACCGATCTGAATACATCGGCTACCCGTGCCTGTTTTTCTTCAATAGGCACTTCCTGGTAACCGAAATGGGTGGTTGTCTTTTCGCCGTTTTGGCTACTTTCGCTCATGGCTTAATCGGAGGGGGCAGGTTTCACTTGTATCACTTGTGTATCTGGCGGCAAAGGATCTCTGGTTGCGCCAGCAGCCTGCAGTTTAACAAGGTATTCTTGCCAGAGCGATTTTTGATTGGTTGCCAGCTCTAACAAATAGTCCCAGCTATAGATGCCCGTATTGTGGCCATCATCGAAGCTAGGTTTTATGGCGTAGTTACCGACGGTTTCCAGCGAGGTGATTTTGACGTCACGCTTTCCGGTTTGCAGTACCTCCTGCCCCTTGCCATGGCCTCTGACCTCCGCTGAAGGGGAGTGAACGCGCAAAAATTCAGCCGTGAGAGTATGTGAAGTTCCTTGGTTGTAAACCAACTCCAGGGTGCCTGACTTCTTGTGTAGTTTCAGTTCCGAAGGTGCGCTTGATGCTGACATGATGGACTGGTGCCGAGTATTCGTCGTGAATTATAAAATGTAGCGACTCAAATCTTCGTCACTAGCCAGCTCTTCCAGTTGTTCCTCGACATAAGCCTTATCAATAACCAGCTCTTTGTTGCTTCCCACCCCCATATCAGAGGCTGAGAAAGAAACTTCCTCGAGTAATCTCTCCATCACCGTATGCAAACGTCTGGCACCTATGTTTTCTGTGCGCTCGTTTACTTGCCAGGCAGTCTCGGCGATTTTGGCAATGCCATCGGCAGAGAAACTTACCTTCAAATCTTCGGTTTGCAACAGTGCCTGGTATTGTTCGGTAAGTGATGCATCGGGCTCCTCGAGAATGCGTTGGAAGTCCTCGGCAGTAAGCGCATCCAATTCAACCCGAATAGGCAGTCGACCCTGCAACTCAGGAATAAGATCGGATGGCTTAGATAAATGAAAGGCACCAGATGCGATAAACAGAATGTGATCGGTCTTGATGCTACCGTACTTGGTGTTGATGGTAGACCCTTCAATTAATGGCAACAGGTCTCTTTGTACTCCTTCCCGTGATACGCCTGCACCGCCGACGTCATCGCGGTTGGTCACTTTGTCAATCTCATCGATGAACACAATGCCTGTTTGTTCCGTGGCTTCGACAGCCTGGTTCTTGATCTCTTCTTCGTTAATCAGTTTCGCTGCTTCTTCGTCTTTTACTGCCTTAAGCGCTGCTTTGACGCTCATTCGCCTGGAACGCTTACGGCCTGTGTTCATATTGGAGAACATGCTTTTCAACTGGCTGGTCATTTCTTCCAGTCCCGGGGGAGCCATGATCTCGACACCGGCTGGTGACTCAGCAATCTTGATTTCGATCTCCTTCTCGTCCAGTTCACCCTGGCGCAATTTTTTACGCAGTAGTTGACGGGCGCTGGACTGGGTGCCGTTGTCGTCGGCGGTTTCTTCGCTTCGGGCTTGCGGCAGCAGCACATCCAGAATGCGCTCTTCTGCCAGGTCTTCTGCCAGATATTGCACCTTCTGCATTTCTGTTTCGCGGATCATTTTTACCGCGACGTCCACCAGGTCTCTGACGATGGACTCAACATCCCGCCCCACATAGCCAACTTCAGTGAACTTGGTTGCTTCTACTTTTATAAAGGGCGCATGGGCCAGTTTCGCCAGGCGTCTGGCTATTTCGGTCTTGCCGACCCCGGTAGGCCCGATCATCAGGATGTTTTTGGGGGTGATTTCATTGCGCAGCTCTTCATCGAGTTGCATTCGGCGCCAGCGATTGCGCAGCGCGATAGCAACGGCACGTTTGGCCGCTTGCTGACCAACAATATGTTTATCCAGTTCGGAAGTAATCTCCCGCGGTGTCATTACAGACATGAATTGATTCCTCAAGATGTTATTGCTAAAACCGCGAGGCTTTAGTCAAACTGCAACTCTTCGATCGTGTGCTGTTGATTCGTGTAGACACAAATGTCAGCAGCGATGGTTAATCCTTTCTCGACAATATCCCGTGCATCGAGTTCAGTGTTTTGCAACAGAGCGCGGGCGGCAGACAGGGCGAATGAGCCTCCTGATCCAATGGCCATGATGGCATCTTCTGGTTCGATCACATCGCCGTTGCCGGTGACTATAAGTGAGGTTTCTTTGTCGGCTACTACTAGTAGCGCTTCGAGACGTCGCAGGGCTCTTTCGGTACGCCAGAGTTTCGCCAGCTCGACAGCAGCCCGGGTGAGCTTGCCTGAGTGTTTTTCCAGCTGTTCTTCAAAGCGCTCGAACAGAGTGAAGGCATCGGCCGTGCCTCCGGCGAATCCGGCCAAAACCTGGTCTTTATACAAGCGTCTTACTTTACGGGCGTTTCCCTTCAGTACGGTATTACCCTGGCTAACCTGGCCATCTCCACCGATGACCACCTTGTTGCCGCGGCGCACCGATAAGATCGTGGTTCCATCGAATTGGTCCAACTGAGCTCTCCTGTTTGCAGTTGTGAAAACCTAGCATAGATGCCCCCACTTGGTAGGCACAATGAGAACTACATCAGATAAGGCTAAACCGCCAGAATTCAAGCTCTTCGACAGCTGGCGGGAACTCGCTTTGGTGGGGGATAAAGGGGTACTACTGGACTGCCATGCGGAGGCTGGGAATGCTATTACGTCGCAGGATTTGCTCGGCGGTGTCCAACTCACCATTGGTGGTGTAGGGTCCAGATTGCACCAGAAACAGGGTGCGACCCACGAGATTCTGCTGTTTCACTAACACGTTGAGCCCCAAAGCCTGCTGCCGGCTAACCTCGGTTTCGGCCAGTTCCCGCCGCTCAAAGGCGCCTGTCTGCAGCATGTAATGCTGATCCAGCGCACGTTCGGGATCTTGTGAGCTGAGATCGACTGGAGTGGCATCTACCTCAACTTCGTAGTTTTGTAATTCGGTATAGAACTCAAGCTCGATGGGCTGTTGTTCGGCTTCAGTGCTGTCGGGGGGTGTGTTTGCCAGCACCGGATTGTTGGAGTTGCTGGCTACTGTTGCCTGAGTGAGAGGAGGCACGCGGCCGGAAAGATAGAGCACGACACAAACGAATACACCAACCGCCACGCCGAGTACCATGCCGGTCAGCAATAGTGACCAGGCTGGAGGTGCATCAACTGCCTTCTTCTCCAGAAGCGGTTCTGGTCGGATTTTTGCGAAATCCTGTGTCATATCCCCGATGCTCCAGTCTATCCCTGCTAAAGCGTTGTTTTGGTTGCGTTTTTACTGCCAAGGCTCACGCGCAACCATAGCCAAATCAATTATCGGTAGTCTGCGCCAGAGCTGAAGCCCATTTTCCGGAACCCGATCACAAGTTTCCAGGCTCAATAGAGTATCAACACATCACTAAATCAAATCCAGGGGGTCTACATCGAGACTCCAGCGGGCATTCGCAGGAATTTTCAGCTCATCTATCTCTGCGCATAGTTGCTGCAAAAAACGCTGCAGCAGTAGGCGCTTGTCGGATTTAAAGAGGATCTGCATGCGATAACGTCCGGCCCGTTTCTCCATCGGCGCAGGTACCGGTCCAATGGATTCCAATTGACTGGGCCTGAGCCGCGCAGCAACGTTAGCTACCGACTTCACAAGCTGTTCCGCGTTCGTTCGCTTTGGTGCTTCCACATTAATCAGTGCCAGATGGGTGAATGGTGGCATCTGACTGCTTTGGCGTTCCATTAACAGTTGTTGTGCATAGTCTTCATAGTTTAGTGCCGTTAGACTGCTTAGCGCAGGATGGCTGGCATGTCGGGATTGAATGACGACCTCCCCCGGTTTGTCTGCGCGCCCGGCTCGACCTGCTACCTGCACAATGGTTTGTGCCATCTGCTCCTGGCCGCGGAAGTCTGCGCTGAACAGCCCAATGTCGGCATCCAGGATTGCTACCAGGGTCACCGCCGGGAAGTGATGGCCTTTGGCCAGCATCTGAGTGCCTAACAAAATCGCGGGTTGTCCCTGGTGAATGTTGTCCAGTAATTCATGCAGCCGCTTCTTGCTGCGGGTGGAGTCGCGGTCAATTCGGATAACCGGCGTGCGGTCGAATTTTGCACTTAGAAACTGTTCGATCTTTTGAGTTCCTGCTCCCAGCGTGTATAGCTCGGTTGATTGGCAGTTAGGGCAGTGGTTAGGCAGGGGCAACACGGACTCACAATGATGGCAACGCAACTTGGGTGGTTGTGAATGAACCGTTAACTGGGCAAAGCAGTTAGTACATTCACATACCCAGGAACAGGCGTTGCATTGCAACATAGGCGCGTAACCGCGACGATTGATAAAAACCAGTACCTGATTGCCAGCCTCCAGGTGAGTTTCTATTTTTATCAATAGTTGTTCCGAGAATCCTTGATCCAGTGGTGCTTCGGCTATGTCCAGAACATTCAGTGGCGACTGTTTAGCGCCACCGGCACGTTGCGGAAGTTGCAATAATTGGTATTTATTGTCTTTAGCGTTGTTCAGGCTTTCCAGGCTGGGGGTTGCAGACCCGAGAATGATTGTGATGTTTTCAGATTGAGCTCGTTTAATGGCCATATCTCTCGCTGAGTAGCGAAATCCATCCTGCTGCTTAAACGATGCGTCATGTTCTTCATCGATGATGATAAGTCCTGGTGCGGACAAGGGGGTGAACACTGCAGAACGAGTGCCAATTACGATTCTTGCCCGGCCATTGTTGGCGTGTCGCCAGGCTTTCAGCCTTTCCACGTCTGTTAGGCCAGAGTGCAAGCTGACCACAGAACAGGAGAAGCGCTCTTTGAATCTGGCAACTGTTTGCGGTGTTAATCCGATCTCAGGTACCAGAACCAGGCATTGCTTGCCGGCCTCGAGATGCGTCTCCATGGCGCGCATATAGACTTCTGTTTTCCCGGAGCCGGTCACGCCGTGCAGGAGAAAACAGCAAAAACCCTGTGCAGCACGAATGCTCGCCAGAGCATCTTGCTGGCTGGCATTGAGTTTTATCTCGTCACGTTGGGAATTGATGCCAGGATCTGGCTGATTCTTTTCAACTTGCAGGGTCTCTTCGGCAACAATGAGATTTTGTTCGATCAGTTTTTTGACAAGCGTTTGGTCAAATCCTTGTTCTTTTATATGCGATGCACTGATCGTTTCTGCATTGCCAATCGATTGTAATAAGGCTTGTTGGCGAGGGGCGCGCTTTAACTTTTGTAAAGCATCCTCGAGAACCGTGTGAGCCTGAAGTCGGTATTGGGTTTGCCGTTGATGTGAAGGCTCGCCACGGCGAAGTTTCGATGGCAGTGCCGCATGCAGGACTTCACCAATTGGTGTTGATAGTAACTCGCTGCCCACAATAGAGTCTGGAATAGGGAAGCTTGAAACAGAGACTCGTCGTCAATCAGTTTGGAAACGGATTTCAGTTTGGTTGAGGGGACTTCCGAGTGGTCGCTGGTGGCGACCACAACTCCCACCACCTGACGGCGCCCGAATGGCACTCGCACGCGGACACCTTCTCCAATACTCGCCTGCAGTGATTCAGGCACCAGATAGTCGAACAGCTTGCGGAGTGGGGTGGGTATGGCGACTTGTACAATCTTTGTCGCTTTTGCCGAACTGGGGGGCGGGACCATTAAGAAACTTTTTCTGAAGACATTACTGCGTTGGATTGCAGTGTAAAGTCATCACTATAGACAAACAATAACTGTCAGCGGGATGTGGTGGCTGAACCCGCCGCCACGATGGTCTATACTCCCGCTGGCTTCAAACACACAACACGCAGTCAACGCATTAACCAGCGCAATAAGTAGAAGCAAGACACGAGAGACCCTGCTGATGAGCAATGAATCGGTGCCACCCGAATTGCTGGAAGTGAGAGATAAGATCGATGCCATCGATACAAAGTTGGTAGAACTGCTTGCGGAGCGATTTAAACTCACCCACCAGGTTGGATTGCTGAAGGCATCTCAGGCATTGTCCTCAGTGGATGCCCAGAGAGAGGCTGAAAAGCTGGCGCGGCTGAGCGAACTTTGCGAGGCACAGGGACTAAATCCAGAGCTGGTCACCGAGCTTTTCTCGCGCATCATGCGGGAAGTGGTGAGTAATCACGAGAAGTTGCGCCAGCAGCAGTAATCTGGGGGTTTCCCCACCCTACTTGCGTCCCGGAAATTCTCTGTTAGAATGCACGCCCCTCTGACCTCCCTCATGGGGACTCCCTTGCTGGGGGAGCAGAATCAAAGCAGGTGTGGTGCGGCCGCCCAAGCTAACATAGCGCGCCGTGGCGACACTCAACTAGAGAGGAATACAGCATGAAAGCAGACATTCACCCCAACTATGGCCCCATCAAGGCCACCTGCAGTTGCGGCAACGTAATCGAGACCCAATCCACTTTGGGTAAGGACATCTTGATTGAGGTGTGCTCGCAGTGTCATCCGTTTTACACAGGCAAGCAGAAGATCCTGGATTCGGGTGGGCGTGTAGACCGATTCAAGAAACGATTTGGTAATCGTAGAGTTTAATCAGTTCTTTCGGGGTTCGTGCATGGTGCCGCGAACACTTGGCGCCACATTATTTCGTTGAGTCCTCGCGCGAACCTCACCTACCTAGTTGGTATGTCTCAGCTCGCGCTGCGGGACGCCTCGTACTGTGACACCAATTGCCCGCTCGGGCTTTTCCCAACGACAGGTTTAACAGCCTTAGCTAGTTACTGAGCTTGCTAGAAGATGGTTTCGGTGGAGATTTCTTCGCCTTCTTCTTCATCCACTTCCAGAATGGGAAGTTGAGTATCCAAAGGTTCGGGCGCCAGTTCTTCACGGAAATACTCGAAGATTGAATTGGGATCGCCTGGCGTGGCCAGTTCCCCGGTTTCTTTATCGATGAGTCGGTCGACGATTCCATCCGGTCGATTCATGGTGTTTTCGGGTTTCCCAGCCAGTGCCTGATCCATATAGTCAATCCAGATTGGTACCGCCACGGTGGCACCTTGTTCTCTTTCGCCCAGTGGTTCGGGTTGGTCGAATCCGACAAAAACAGTGGTTGCTATGTCGCGATTGAAGCCGGAAAACCACAGCTCCTGTGGTCCATTGGTAGTACCAGTCTTGCCCATCAGGTCGCCACGACCGATCTCCCGCTGCACGCGGTTGCCACTACCTTCTACCACCACCGAACGCAACATCGAGTTCATGATATAGGCGACTCGCGGATCTATGACGCGTGGTGCCGGGTACACCTGATTACCAGATTCATCATTAAAGTTATTGCAGTCTTCGCACACTACCGAAGGCGTTGAACGATACAGGACACCATCGGCTTCACTGCTAATCTCCTCGATGAACCAGGGATCGACCTTGTGACCGCCATTGGCGATGACGGAGTAGGCGGTCACCATTTCCAGTGGCTGTACATCCTGACTACCGAGGGCCACTGTTAAATCGCTGTACGGAAAGCTGTCCGTCTGGAATCCGAATTTGGCCGCGAAGGGCAGAACTTTGTTTGACCCTAATTCATCATACAAACGCACCGTGGGCACGTTCCGTGACTCTTTCAAAGCATGACGTAAAGTGATCGGGCCAAGAAAATTATTTTCATAATTGTTCGGTCGATAGTCACCACGAGTGAACGGTGCATCATTGATTACGGTGGAGGCAGAGTAACCGTGCTCCAGGGCAGCCCCGTAGACGAAAGGTTTGAAGTTTGAACCTGGCGGCCGGGGAGTCAGCACACGATTCACCTGATTCCAGCGGAAGTCATAGCCCCCGACCAGGGCCAAAATCTGCCCATTGGAGGGAGTCATGGAAACCAGGGCGCCTTGAATATCGGGTACCTGGCCAAGCTCCCAATGCTGGGCACCTTGTTTGACTCGAATTAAATCGCCTATCTGCACCGCATCACTGGCAGTTTGTGGTGGTGGCCAGGCCTCGTTACGGCTGCGAAATGCGTAGGCCCAATCCATGCCATCCCAGGGCACGACAATGCGCTCGCCTGATTTTAGTAGTGCGGTAAATGAGCGACCCGAAACATTGGTCACTATCGCTGGCTGCTGATTGCCGTAGCTTGGAATGGGAGCCAATTCGGCTAGCCAGTGGGATTCTGGATCGTCTGGATCTGCCGGGTAGTTGGCATTTGGTCCGCGATAGCCGTGACGCTTGTCGTAGTAAACTTCCAGTCCATTTACCAGGGCGTCATTGGCGGCAAGCTGCAGATCGCCATCAATGCTGGTAGTAACCTCGAAACCTTTCTGGTAAGTGTCTTCACCAAACTCATCATAAAGTGTCTGCCGCACCATCTCAGCGACGTAGGGTGCCGGCACGGCGATGTTGCGGTTGCGGCGCGAAGCAGTGACCGGCGCGCGATTTGCCTCGGCGAACTGGGCTTCATCAATCATGCCTTGTTGCAGCATATTGCGCAGGCGTGTTTCTCGCCGCGCAACTGCGCGATCCGGATCGGCCAGCGGGTTGCAGGCGGAAGGACAAGGCAGAACTGAAACCATCATGGCCGATTCCGCAAGGGTCAGCTCGCTCACATCTTTGCCGTAGTAAACGAACGCTGCCGCGCCGATACCGTCGGCACCTGAGCCAAAATACACTGTGTTGAGGTAAAGGGTCAG
>JAKSCP010000025.1 GCA_022360535.1 Pseudomonadales bacterium
AACGTTATTACCCTCTGTGTCGAAAAACGCGGAGTGCAGAAAGACATGCAGTTTATTGGCAAGCAAGTGTCTTTGAATTACGAATTGCCGATGAATGAAGTAGTGATGGATTTCTTCGACAGGTTGAAATCTGTGAGCCGTGGTTACGCCTCGCTGGACTATCACTTCGTGCGTTTCGAGCCTTCTAACCTGGTGCGCCTCGATGTCCTGATCAATGGGGATCGTGTGGATGCGTTGGCCCTGATCGTGTTCAGAGATCATGCGCAATCGAAAGGCCGCCTGCTGGTAGAAAAAATGAAAGAACTCATTCCCAGACAGCTTTATGACGTTGCTATTCAGGCCGCGATTGGCGGACAGATCATCGCCCGTTCTACGGTCAAGGCGCTGCGTAAGAACGTCACCGCCAAATGTTATGGTGGTGATATCACGCGCAAGAAGAAGTTGCTTGAGAAGCAGAAAGCGGGCAAAAAGCGCATGAAGAAAGTCGGTAATGTAGAAGTGCCGCAAGAGGCATTCCTGGCTGTACTTAAAGTGGATAGTTAAACGTGGATATCGATTTCGCCTTAGTGTTGGTTTGTCTGGTCGCGTTTTGTGGCGCGCTCTGGCTGCTCGATCATCTGCTGATTAAAAAGTCCCGTGACGAGGCGATAGCGGATTACGAACGCAATCGAGCCAAGGGCAAGACTGAAGAACAAATTCGTGATGACCTGGAGGAGTTGGCGCGGGAACCCATCGTCATCGAATACGCCAAGTCATTCTTTCCTGTCCTGCTCATCGTTTTGGTGCTGCGTTCCTTCCTGGTTGAACCCTTTCAGATTCCCACTGGCTCCATGATTCCTTCTCTGCTGGTGGGGGATTTTGTGCTGGTCAACAAATACGCCTACGGTCTCAGATTGCCCGTCATCGGCACCAAGATCGTGGACATTGATGATCCGCAGCGCGGAGAAGTCATGGTGTTTATTCACCCGCAAGAAGGGAAGTATTACATCAAACGAGTCGTTGGTTTGCCTGGGGATACGATTCGTTACGAGGACAAAAACCTCTACATAAATGGGGAATTGATCGATAAAGAGTATGTGTCAGACATAACTGTGGACACTCAGATAGGCGAGCTTCCGGGCACGCTGTATTCAGAGGTTTTGGGGGGTGTAGAGCACGCGACCCAACATATCGAAGGAATCGGCAACCGACGCACGAGAACGACCTGGGTGATCCCTGGTGGTCAGTACTTCATGATGGGCGACAATCGGGACAACAGCTTCGATAGTCGCGAATGGGGAACGGTTCCTGAGGAAAACATCGTGGGCAAGGCCATAGCGGTATGGATGCATAAAGAGCCGGGCCTCAATTTGCCCACATTTGGCTACAACAAGTGGATAAACTGAAGCCGCTACAGTTGTGGGAAATGTGAACCAATTGGTGGTTCCATAGGGCCGGAACGCCTACATTCGTATCGATATCTGGTCAGAATGTCTGCGGATTGAGTGAATTGAGTGAATTGAGTGAATTGAGTGAATTGAGTGAATTGAGTGAATTGAGTGAATTGAGTGAATTG
>JAKSCP010000024.1 GCA_022360535.1 Pseudomonadales bacterium
ACCAGATGCTCGACGGGGCCGGCGAAGTGCTGTATGTGGGCAAGGCACGCAATCTGAAAAACCGGGTAGGCAGCTATTTCCGGGCTTCCGGCCTGGCCACCAAGACTATGGCCATGGTGGAGAAGATCCAGGATATCGCCATCACGGTCACCAGCAGCGATACCGAGGCGCTGCTGCTAGAACAGAACCTCATCAAGAGCCACCGACCTCCCTACAACATCGTGCTCAGGGACGATAAGTCCTACCCCTACATCCTGCTCACCGACAAGGACACCTATCCCAGACTGGGCTTCTACCGCGGCAGCCGCAAGCGCTCCGGACGTTTCTTTGGACCATACCCCAGTGCCCATGCCACTCGTGAAACTCTTCAGATATTGCAGAAAGTATTTCGTGTAAGACAATGTGAAGACTCATATTTTAAGAATCGATCCAGACCTTGTCTGCAATACCAAATCGCCCGCTGTACCGGCCCCTGTGTGGATTTGATCAGCCCGGAGGACTATGCCCGGGATGTGCGCTATTCCACCCTGTTTCTGCAAGGCAAGAGTGACCTGCTCACCCGCGAGTTGACCAAATCGATGGAAGAAGCCTCGGAAAATCAGGACTTTGAGCGGGCTGCCGTGATCCGGGACCAGATTATTGATCTGAGGCGAATTCAGTCCGAGCAGCACGTAGCCAATCAGGGCGGCGATGCTGATGTGCTGGCTGCCGCCCTGGATCAATCCTATGTGTGCGTGCATGTGATCTATGTGCGGGCAGGGCGCATCATCGGCAGCAAGAGCTTCTACCCTAGAGCCCGCCTGGCAGACAGCCTGGAGGAGGTGCTGGAGGCGTTCATAGCCCAGATGTACCTGGGGGACGACAAGGCAGCCAATATTCCGGCTGAACTGGTCGTGCCTGCAGCGCTGAATGACTCTGAAGACCTGCAGTCGGCCCTGTCCTATATCGCGGGGCGCAAGATCAAACTCAGCCAGCGAGTACGGGGCCACCGCGCCAAATGGGTTCAATTAGCCCTCACCACCGCCCAGGAATCGCTCCAGTTACATATCAGTAACAAGCAAAACATCCATAAACGTTTCATACAGTTACAAGATTCATTTAAGCTGGAATCTCAACCAGAGCGAATTGAATGCTTTGATATCAGCCACACCGGCGGAGAGGGCACCGTAGCGTCCTGTGTGGTGTTCGATGAGAATGGTGCCGTCAAGAATGACTACCGCCGTTTCAACATCAAAGATATCACCCCCGGTGATGACTACGCCGCCATGGAACAAGCCCTGGACCGCCGGTTTACGCGGCTTAGCAAGGGAGAGGGCAAAATTCCGGACATTCTGCTTATCGACGGCGGCAAAGGGCAGCTTACCCAGGCCCGTAACATCCTGGAGAAGTTCCAGCTTCCTGAGATACAGCTAGTCGGTATTGCGAAGGGCATTTCCCGTCGCGCGGGCCAGGAAACCCTGTTCCTCAGCAAGGATGACAGGTACCGGGAAATAGCACTGAATACAGACTCTCCCGCGCTATTGCTGCTACAGCAGGTCCTGGACGAAGCCCACCGTTTCGCCATTACAGGGCACCGCCAGCGGCGCAGCAAGGCCCGTAAACAGTCTGTGCTGGAAGAGATACCGGGGCTGGGGCCCAAACGCAGGAGGGCACTGCTGAAGCATTTCGGTGGTCAGCAGGAAATCAGAAAGGCTTCCGAAGCAGAAATCGCCAAGGTGGCTGGGATTAGTAAGAAACTGGCCGAAAACATATATGCACACTTGCACAATATTGCTTGAGTACTGGTTCACAGTTTGAAAATTGCCTTCAAGCTGGTGTCTTATTCTTAATAATTAAAATCAATTTTAGAATATAACAGTCTGTTTTCCGGCACATTAATTTTTGAGATCCGGCCATGAACTGGGCAAACCAGGTTACTTACTTCCGTCTTCTTCTTATCCCTCTCGTGGTAGTTAGTTACCACTCGGAACTGGGTCACAGTAATGTGATTGCGGCTTTTTTGTTTACCCTGGCCAGCCTCACCGACTGGTTGGATGGCTACCTGGCCCGCCGCCTCGATCTGACATCAGACTTTGGTGCCTTCCTGGATCCCGTGGCTGACAAGTTATTGGTAGTGACCGTGCTGATCATGCTGGTAGGCGAGAACAACTTCCTGCTGCTGCCCACCATCGTCATCATCGCCCGGGAAGTGCTGATTTCAGCCCTCAGGGAATGGATGGCCAGCAAAGGCCATCGGGAAGCGGTTGCCGTGGCCTTCTCCGGCAAGCTCAAGACCACCTTTCAGATGATCGCCATCATCGTGCTGATGCTGGTTACCGACGACACCGCCGAGTGGATGCTGCTACTGGGCTACGTAATGATCACCATTGCGGCGTTATTGAGTCTCTATTCAGCATTGCATTACTTCAAAGCGGCGCGGCCTTATCTATTTCCCTAACTGTTTCCCTGATCAATATTTGTACAGCAGCAATACCAACTTGCTGATAACGCCGTAACTGCTTGACTCCAAAAGCAATGTAATTACAATAGCCGCCTCGTTTGAACCGGCCTCCAGCAGCGTGATGACGCCGCCCGAGATTGCCAATCAAGTTCAAGCTGCCATAATTAGTTTCTCTGTTTCGCTGTAAGAAATTCAGCGCCAGACGACGACAAAGCGGGAATAGCTCAGTTGGTAGAGCACGACCTTGCCAAGGTCGGGGTCGCGAGTTCGAATCTCGTTTCCCGCTCCAATTTCTCCTGGTTTCACCTTGAT
>JAKSCP010000182.1 GCA_022360535.1 Pseudomonadales bacterium
CAGGGCTGGTCGCCAATGATTCGTGAAGTACTGATGACTCGTCGTATGCCACCTGGCGCCATTGACGGTCACATCGGTGAGTTCATGAACAGCCGTCTGGTTTCCGACGAGGATGTCCGCAACATCATCGCCTGGGCCGAAGCTGGTGCCCCTAAAGATGGTGATCATGATCCTTTGACTGATCTTACCTGGCCTGAGTCCAAGTGGGCTTATGGCGAGCCAGACATGATCCTGGATATTCCAGCGACTACTGTTCCTGCTACCGGTAACGGCGTCTTCGTCAACGTTGAAGTACCTTTCGACATGCCAAATGATCGCTGGATGAAAGCCAGCCAGATCATCGCTGGCGATCGTCAGGTTCTTCACCACACGGTTAACCGTCTGGATTTCCCCGGTGAAGATGGTCGTGGTTTTTTGAATGGCCCCAGTAATCCTGACAAGGCCAATATCGCTGCCTACATTCCGGGTTTTGTGCAGGCGCCAAATCCAGAAGGTACCGGCGGCCTGATCAAGGCTGGTTCTGTGCTGCATCTGAACATGCACTACACACCTTACGGTAAAGAAACCACTGACCGCAGCCAGCTTGGTGTCTGGTTCTACCCGGAAGACGAGCCACCTGCGGAAAGAATGTCAGGCCAGTGTGCGTGTATCTTCCCCAATACCTGGTCCACGATTCCTCCACACGATCCTGCTTTCGAGCAAGTATCAAAGATTCAAATCCAGAAAGATGCGCACATCTACAGCTTCACGCCACACATGCATTTCCGTGGCAAGTACATGCGCTTCTATGCGGACTACCCAGATGGTACTCGCGAAGAGCTAATCAACATCGCCAAGTACAACTACAACTGGCAACTGGCTTATCAGTATGAAGAGCCCAAGTTCGTGCCAGGTGGCACTGTGATTACAGTTGTCGGCGCTCACGACAACTCAGCTCAAAACCCTGCTAACCCAAATCCTGATCGTGCAGTTGATTGGGGCAATGAGAGTTGGGATGAGATGTTTTTCGGTGTTGTTAACTGGAAGCACGTAGACCAAGGCGGCGATGATTAAGTCGACGTTTCTCTGAGATAGAAAGTACAAAAGCCGGTCCAGGTGACCGGCTTTTTTGTGCCTGGGACGCAGCGGCTGCGGACTGCCGGTGCTTCGTTAAAAGAAAAATCCGGCTGAGTCATTTACTGGTTGTAAACTCCTCAGTCGGATTTTTCTTTTGCCTCGCCCCAACAGCCCTCGCGCGCTGCTTGGGTTATGCCCCTTCGATGAACAACTCCATCTTCGAAATTAGTTTACGTTGCGTTCGCCTTCTTTCCAGTAGGGTTTTCTGAGTTCTGTTTTTAGAATTTTACCGGCTCCAGACAATGGTAGTGGTTCGTTTTGGGTGGAGACGGAACGTGGGCACTTGAAACCGGCGATCAGCGACTTGCAGTGTTCGATCAACGCTTCCTCATCGCACTCAGCACCTTCTTTTGGTACCACGATGGCATGTACCGCCTCGCCCCATTTCTCGTCGGGAATACCGATGACGGCACACTGGCTGACGGCATCGGGTTGATAGAGTGCGTTTTCTACTTCCGCTGAGTACACGTTTTCTCCGCCTGAGATGATCATGTCTTTTACCCGGTCGACGATGAACACGAAACCTTCCTCGTCCATGTAACCGCCATCGCCTGTGTGTAACCAACCATCTACGATGGTCTTCGCGGTTTGTTCTTCCATGTTGCGATAGCCTTTCATGATGTTTGGGCCTCGCATACACACCTCACCTACCACGCCGTAGTCCACAATGTTGTTGTCATCATCCATGATGGCTACATCTATACCGGGAAGAGCCTGACCGGCAGATTTCATTTTGCCCGCCATTGGTCCTTCGAAGGTGTGTCTCTCGGGAGGCAGGGTGGTGATAACGGGAGCCGCTTCCGTCTGCCCATAGGCCTGGTAAAACTGCACCTTTGGCAACACTTTTAATGCCTGCTGAATAACTGCCTCAGGCATTGGGGAAGCGCCATACCAAATACTCTCGAGGGAGTCGACGTCATAGTCGCCAATGGTAGGTTGATGCACGACCATGTTGATCATGGTTGGTACCAGCAACATGCGTTGAATCTTGTGATCCTGAACGCTCTGCAAAGTGGCAATGGGGTCGAACGCTGGCTGGAAGTAATTCGATCCACTGAGGGCGGTGGACATCATACACACAAAGGCATCGGCGATATGAAACATAGGCGCCACATGTAGGATACGATCGCCCTGTTGTACTCCCAGTACCGAGATAGCCTGCAAGGCATTAACAACCAGATTGGTGTGAGTCAGCATGACTCCCTTGGAGCGGCCTGTCGTACCTCCGGTATAGAACAGACCTGCAATGTCCTCGTTGCAGCGACCGGCATCGGGCACCGGATCACTGGCAACCAGTTCGGCGTAGGGAACATAGCCATCGGGCACGTCGCCCTCATCGATGAACACGTAGTGTTGGACGTGTTGCAGATCACCTCTGATCTGTTCAACCAATGGTGCAAAGGTGGTATCCACAAACAACACTGTTGCTTCTGAATCATTGAGCCAATACACCACCTCAGGCCCTGCCAGCCGAGTATTAATGGGTTGAAAAATGCCGCCGGCCCAGGGCACGGCATACATAAATTCGAAGTATCGGTCACTGTTCAGTGCCAGTATTGCTGCACAACCATCGGCACCAATACCGAGCTTTTGCAAGCCACCGGCAAAGCAAGCGATTTTATGCGCGTACTCTGGCCAGGTCTGAGTGCGGTCACCATCTACTGTGGCGAGTACATGAGGTCGATTCTGTGCTGCTCTGCGCACCATTTGCGTAGTAGAAAACATGTAGAACTCTCTGCTTTGTTTTTGTTGTTAAAGAATTTCGAAGATGTCGTAGGCCACCTTTCCCGGGACTTGTTTTGATTTGCCGACACATACGATGTGATTCAACCAATCGTATTCTTCCGCTGCGGTATTGAATAGGGGAGTGACCCGCCAATACAGCCCACTATCAGTGCGTGCCACAATGCCTTTATAGGCCATGTAGATAATCGCACCATCATCTGTGTCCAGGGTAATTCGCACGTCAAGTGAACTATGACCAGACACCTGTGTGATCCAATCCGCGCCACCATTTCTCACCGTGCCATTCAGTCTCGGTCCTGAGAATGTGCCACCGCTAACCGGCGCGATACTAGTGTGCCCGGTGTCTAATTGGTCATCCACATCCAGTGCAAGTTCCATGAGGTAACGAGATTCCAGCTCGCTGGCTGGTGACTGTGCAGATGCCATCTGGATTACTCCTAGTGTGCTGAGAGATGCGGCAGTCAATGCCTTGGCACCCATCTTACCGAAGTCTCTGCGGGACAGAGTTTTTTGTGTCATTGTTCTATTCCTCCAGCGCTGGGTCATTTAACTATAACCTAGCTTGCTTTACTCTGGCTAAACAATGCCTAAATCTGAATATGTATGATTACGCAAGATAATCCCGACGCAATCCGGGCTCAGGCCCATATCCATCACGCCTACCTGTTGGGTTTGCAACTCATGGTTTCCAGCCAGCGTTCAAACGAGGAAGTAGGTGAGTGGATGTTTCGGCTGTTCCGTCGCCAACATCTCGATAAGTTTCTCTCCAGCTTTGAAAAGCTTGGTTTGTCCGGGCTACCTGATGCAGTCGCCTGCGCCAAGTATCACGTGCTGTCAAACAACATGGGTGGGGTTGGCGTTGAGTATATGTATGAAAATGATCGCAAAGCCTGGGTGCGATTCCGCTACCCACGCTGGATGTATCACGGCCCGACATTGTGTGGTGTGCCGGTCGAGGTCAGCCGCGGTTTTCTCAATGGCTGGTACGCCCACAATGGTGTTTCCCTGGGCAATCCGAATCTGGGCTACGTCTGCGTTTCTGAAGACATGACAGGCGAGTTTGGGCTTTGTGGTTATTTCAAAGAATATGACCACGCGCTTGGTGAAGACGAACGGTTGCAGTTTGCCAAAGGTGAGTTGCCGCCTCCGTTTGAGCCAGAAGCACAACCTCAGCCGCCCAGCGAACAGTGGGACGCCCTGCGCCTGGAAAAAGCCAATCGTAACTATGCGCTGGATTATATTCGCAATGGCCTGCCAGAACTGGCTGCAGTAATCGGTGCGGAACAGTGTCGGGAGCTGGCGTGCCGTGCTGCACGCTTGATAGGTCTGCAGTACTTTCCCGAGACTGCAGAGATGGTGGGTGCAGAAGATGGAGACCTGCAGGCAGGCGCAAACTATCTTGCAGTAATGTTCGGTGGCATGGGTGACGAAGTTGTTCTGCAAGAGCACGCATCCGGCATAGAGATTCAGGAAAACGGACTGCGTGTCATTCGAGGCCTTGCAGCAGAAGAAGCATCGTTGGTGTTTGATTGTTGGGCTGAGATTTGGCGGGGTGCAGCAAGTTCACAACAACAACTGAAGGAACTGCAGTGTATTGAATTCGACTTCAGCGATAACAAAGCAAACTGGGTGCTTCAGTATCGTTAACTTTTACTCTTCTTTGCTGTGTTCGTCCCAGGCGCCACCATAAATTTTTCGGGACTCGGTCTTGGCCGCCTCAACGATTTCCTGTTCAAACTGCACTTCTGATTTTGTGAGTTCTCGAATTACTTTGTAAAAGTCATGTCCGGTGTATTGATTGTCCTGGATTTTGCCTTTATTTAGACCCAGGCGCCCAGTGATCTTCATCACATGATTGTGGTGCTCAACATTCGGAAAGCTGGCCTTAACTTTCGTCTTGGCCTCATGCAGACTGCGCAGGTGAAGTTGTAGTTCGATTTTGACTGGTGTGCCTGTTATCTGATCTGTTTGGACGATAAAGATTACGTCCCGATAGTTCAGATTCTCAGAAGCTTCTGCTTCCGAAACATCGAATCGGTCCTTTTCTTCGACGACGGTATGGCTTCCCATCCCCTTGATAGTTTCCTGAGCCGCGATAATCTGTTTGACATCTTCGAAGATAAAACTTGCGCGAATGACATCTTTAATACGACCGATGTCACCACCGTATTTGTCATCTTCTTTCGTTTTCATGCGCGCATAGTTTTTGAGCGGCGCGGCATGCACTTCGCTGCCTGTGGCAGAACCGATGTTGTCCAGAAAAGCGTTGAACTTTTCCGATTGTATATGTTGAACTTCGATTCCTTCTGCCAGTAGTTTGGTTTTTGACCCTCTGGAAAGGATGCTGATGCGGTGATCAATCAGTGGCAAACTCAAGGTTGCTGCTATGTCATCTTCTGTCGCCCCTTTGCCTTTCAGATGATCGCGCGCAAAATCGATCAACTTGGCTTTCTTTTCTTCGTAGCCCTTTAAGCCTTCAAGGTCGACTGTACCAAGTGCTGCGTTAAGCCCACTCTGGAAAGCGCCGCCTGGATGGTCACCCCCTGCGAGCTGCTTTACCTTGGCTTGCAGAGGGGCGCCAGCGGACAGGTTTTGGACCCGTCGGTACATCTCGGCGTCCTGCTGGCCGGAAAAAATCGTGCGCTCTTCGGCAAGGCCCTCAGACTCTTTTAAGTCTGCTGACTGCGCCAAAGTCTCATTCTGTTGATCAGGCCCACTTTTGGATTTCATGGCGACTACTGCGTCTTGGTGTTCTGGGGTAGAGCTATCTCTGGGTAACGGACTCGGGATTCTACCGTATTTGGCGGCAGATAAAGTCTGTGAGGAGCTCATTTCCAGAGAAATTTGCGCTAACAGTCACAATTTCTTCAGATTGGTAGAGGTTTGGAATAGTGACTAGAGTGTTAAGTACCGAATGCCGCTTGCTTATCGAAGCGACGCAAGATTGTCGGCAGATAGATCAAATCCAACACCAGGGCCAATACCACAATCGGCACTAACAGTTTGGCCGATTGCTGAAAATAAAGTGTGTTGGCAAAGATAAGAATCGTGGTGCCTAATGCCAGCACCATCGTCGTGATAGTCAATGCCGGGCCCGCGATGCGAATCGAATGGGCAATCGCTTGATTCTGATTGGCCCCTAGCCGTCGACTCTCCAGATAGTGGCTGAGAATGTGTACAGTGTCGTCCACTACCAGGCCGATGCTAATGCTGAAGAGCATCATGACGAAGGGATCCAGCTGACCAACGAACAAGGCCCAGAATCCGAACACCATAGTGGCTGGAAGCAAATTTGGTATTACGCTGAGAAAGCCAAAATACCAACTTCCCAACCCAAAGATTAGTGTGATGGTTATCAGCAACAGGCTGATGGAATAGCCTTGTAGCAACTCTGTAGTAACCAGCTCATCCATCCGCGAAAAGAGCAGTAGTCCACTGCCGTGGATCAGTTCTGCTGACTGGAAGTAGTTAGAAAATTCGTCGGTTATGAGTTGATCCAGATCGATCACTTCCTGATTGGAAATTTGCGTCGCGTTAATCAGTATTGTGACCGCTGAAAAATCCTCATTAATAAAGCTGCCAACAGGAAACTCTTTGCTGTTTACCATGGCGAAGGCGTCGAGATAGTTTGCGACGGTCTGTTCGCTTTCGGGCAAGTAATAGTAATCGGGGTCCCGATCATTGATGAACTGATTGATAGTCTTCAGTACATCTACCAGGCTCGCTTGTGACTCAACCACATCCTGTGTGAGCAGCCAGTCACCAAAGGCTTCTACCTCCTGCAGGAAAGCAGTGTCCATAGCGCCATTTTCAACTCCGGTGTCGATCGCATAGCTCAGCGCAGGGCCTCTGTTCATATTGTCAGCGATCTCGTCGTAGTACTGACGGATGTCGCTATCATTGGCGATGAAGTCCAGTCGATTGAAATCGGTTTCATTGAGTGGAAGCAGAAACACCGTGAATATGGCAAGGGTGGTGCAGCCAAAAAACAAGAGGCTGTCCCTGCGCTCGGTAAATGCAACCAGCCGTTCCAGTTTGCTTTGTAAGAACAACTCTTCGTCAGGATCCATGTCAGGTGACCAACGAGTAAGCAACACCATCATGCTGGGTAACATGGTGAAGGTCAGTAGGAACGCGAAGACGATGCCCACTGCGACAATTTGACCAAAATCCTGAATCGCCGGTGAGGAAGTCATATTGAGAGACGAGAAACCGATAGCGGTGGTAATCGCAGCCAGGGTCACCGGTTGAAAATTGTAGGACAGGCTGTGACGCATGGCGTCCAGTTTTGCTTTGCCCTGCTGTAGTGCCTGTTTGTATATGGAAATAATGTGCACGCTATTGGCCACTGCAATAATGATCACGACCAGCGGTGCAATGACCGAGATGCTGTTAAACGAGTAGCCCAGATAGTTAACCATGCCGATAGTACAGGCGGCAGTAACAACCTGGTGAATCAATATGCAGGCTCCGAGCGTGATGGAGCGAAAGCAGTAACAGATCACCAGTACACAGATAATAATGACGAAGGGCAGCAGGCTGGTCAGATCAGCCACCATGGATGCCTGCTGGGTTTCTTCCAGAATAAGATCAGAACCGGCGAATAGCCGCACATCAGGGTGACGTTCACGCAGTTCATCGCGCAGCGCTTGAATGGCTGCTGCGATGTCCATGCGCGCGCCCTGATCAACTTCTCTGGTATTGAGCGTCAGGTTGGCGAATGTCAATGCGGCGTTTCGAGATAGCAGATTGTTCGTTAATAACCTGTCTTCGACCGCTGCTGTGGCCAACTCGGCAAATTCTGCTTCGGTGTAGTTTTCTACCGATTTCGTAAACAACCGGGCCTGGGTCTCTGGAGAAATCCAATCCACAATGGTGGAGAGGTAGCTGGCGGTGGGTATGG